>CAUTVM010000067.1:0-9452 GCA_963541855.1 uncultured Erysipelotrichaceae bacterium | reverse complement strand
ATTATTGAAGAAGGCTTCTAGATAGGAAGGGTGTTTTTCTATTGCATTGCTTTTGGCTATTGCCGAAGCCTAAAATCAGATATCTTATTGTATCATTCGCATATCTTTATGCAATCGCTATAGCACCGCCGATTTCTTCGCGCAATAATTGTATGCGTAAAGACTCGGGAAGAGCGTAGGTATAGGCCAGTGATGCGCGGTATTCCATGTCACGGAAAGGTTTTGGTACAGTTGCAAAGCGGGAGGCGATCAAAATGTTTTTTTGTCGACATATTTTCAGCCATTGTCTGCCTTTTTGATTAAAGGCAAGAACCCGGATTGCTTGAATCTTGGGCAGATGCTGTATTTCCATTGCTGTTGTATGGGTCAGAATTTGCAAAACTGTACGGCGGATGCGGGAGGACGTATAGCGATGTGTAACGGCTGATGATAGAAATTCTGCCCATGTCGCAGAAGTTTGGGCACATGAAAAAAGATGATTTTCGATTCCTTCTGAAAATAGAAATAGAGAAGATAGATAGTCTTTTGGGGCAGTAAGCAAAAAGGTGCGGATGTAGGGGTAGTATGCCGCCATGGTCATTAATGGATAGGCATAAAGTGAATCTGCCATGGGGGTTGCCTGACCAATTGCTTTTTGCCGGGCAAGTGCTTTACGTATGGCCAGTGCACTTGAAGTTTCTTTGTGCAAGAGCGGATCCAGATAATTAGTCGTTCGCCGCAAAAGAAGCGGCTTAATATTCGTATCGGCAATTTCCCGCAGATAACAGACACCCAGGATATCGTTTGGCATCATCTGCGCCGTCAAAAGTGAGTAGGCTTGCGGAAAGGACAAACCTTGTGTCATGGCGGATCGAATATGATCCGGATTGATCGGAAGGGAGGCGATTTGCTGGAGGTTTTCCAGATTGTTGCATTCACTGCCAAAACAGATCGCATTGACTTCAGCTATTTTTAAAATTGATAAAGCGCCATGCGCAAATTGTGTTGCGCTTTGAACGGCATAGGCATAAGGAAGTTCCAGTACGACGTCAACGCCATTTCGGCAAGCGGCTTTTGCGCGGGTGAATTTATCAATACATGCCGGCTCTCCGCGTTGTACAAAATTTCCGCTCATGACGGCAATAATATAATCAGGATGATATGTATTTCGGATAAATTGAATCTGATGGGCGTGCCCGTTATGAAACGGATTATATTCAGCGGTAATACCGACCGTATATGTCATGGTGTTAGGCTCCTTTGTGTTGCATTATAATAATAGCAGATAATCAAAGGGGGATAATTTATGAGGCCGGAAGCAGTCTGTGATTTCTATATTCCTGATCATCCTAAAGGCGGAATCGTGATTGTTCACGGTATGGCGGAACATCGTCAGCGGTATGATGAATTTGCACGTTTTCTGGAAGGGAATGGCTATGCGGCTGTCCTTTATGATTTACCGGGCCATGGTTGTGCATGTTCGAAAGAAGATTGGGGATGGTTTGGAGAAGACGATGGCTGGCAGACTTTGGTTAACAGTGCGTTTGAAATGATACATATGCTGCGTGAAAAAGTATCGGGAAGACCGTTGGTTTTATTTGGTCATTCGATGGGAAGCATGATTGCGCGCTGTCTTCTGCAGGAAAATGATGCTGTGCTGGATGGTTTGATTTTATCCGGAGCACCTTGTTATCAGGCAATCGCCAGATTCGGACTTTTATTGGCTAAAATGGTTCGCATGCATAAAGGTGCAAGAGGTCATTCTGCATTTTTAGATAAATTGACAATCGGCGGTTTCAATGCGGGTATTCCTGATGCGCGTACACCTTTTGACTGGCTGAGTTATAACAAAGAAAATGTAGATCAGTATATTGCTGATCCTCGCGATGGTTTCCCTTTTACCGTGCAGGGATATGCAGATGAAATTTCAGGATGTATTCGAATGCATGAAGTGAGGAAATATCATTGCACGAAACCACAGCTGCCGATTTTATTTTTTGCCGGCAAGGATGATCCATGTACAGGAGGTGATAGGGGATTACAAGACAGTATTCATACTTTGCAGAAAGCGGGTTATCAAAGCATTTGTTGTAAACGCTATGATCATATGCGGCATGAAACATTGCAGGAAATCAATCGTGTACTTGTTATGCAGGATGTTATAACATGGCTTAATGAGAATGTTGCTTGTGAGGGTTGTTTGTGAGAAAGCGCAGAAGTCTTATATTTTCAGTCGTTTCATGAATTATTCAGATATAATACTTTTTAAATGCTATCGAAAAAGGTGGAGGAAAGAAGAAAATGGTCATATTCAGCGGCTATGGATTGGTTATCGTTTTGATGGATTATTTTGGCGGAATTTTTTTGTTAAGCAAACTTTCTCCTTATCTTTTTACGACAGAAAAGCAACAGTATCTGGCTTTAATTGCCTTTCACGTGATCATTACATTTATCAATTATTATCTGGCCAGGTTTTTGAATCGAAAAGAAATCAGACATACGGTTTATGGAGGAAAGCTGGAGACGGTTGTGCTCATTGCGGGGGTTGCTTGTATGGCATTGATCTTAATGATGAGTAAGGATATCCTATACTAATGATTTGAAAAGGCTGGATTGATTTCATAAAAAAGAGAACATATTTCACCTTATAATTCTTTTCTGACATGAAAGATGAAAATAGATTTTGCGGATATAGCGATATTTTTAGTATGGACATGCTCATGGAGGTGATTGAGCTAAAAAGGTTTGTATGGAATATAAAAGGGTATGTTTGGCGAAACTTCGTTTTTAACGTGTTAAGCACTTAGATAACGGAGAAATTTTCTTTGCTCAATCTGTTTTTGTTTGCAAATTGACAGGCATGTTGCTAGCATAATAGCGCAACAGGCAGTATTTTTATCTGCTTGCGCACAAGAAGGAGGGAAATATGAGGAAGCTTATTTCGATCGCTGCAAGTCTGGCTATGCTTGTGGCCCTTGCCGGTTGCGGAAATGGTGCAGCAAAAGGCGTTTCAGGAACATTTACAGGAACGGCAACAGGTATGGGTGGCAAAGATAAACCGGTAGAAGTGACCATCACTTTACAGGACAGCAAGATTACGGATGTGATTGCCAAAGGGGATGGCGAAACGGCGGGAATTGGTTCAAAGGCAATTGAAACGATGCCTGAGGAAATGAAAAAAACAGCTTCTATTGCGGTAGATACTGTATCGGGGGCGACCATTACCTCAAAGGCGATTCTAGAAGCGGCCGCATCTGCGATTACCAGTGCAGGTCTGGATCCGAAAAATTATCGAACAAATACGAGTAAGGACACTGCGGAGGCAGGTGACGTTATAAAAGAGACAGATCTTGTTATTGTGGGAGCGGGCGGCGCCGGAATGACGGCAGCGATTAAAGCCGCGGATGCCGGTAAGAAAGTTATTATTGTCGAATCTCAAGATATGGCCGGCGGCAACTCTGTGCGCGCGACAGGCGGCATGAATGCGGCGAAGACAAAATATCAAGATGAAAATGATTTTGGTGAAGATGGCAAGGGTATTGAAGATGTTTTAAAGAATGCCCGTGAAAAATATGCAGACAATAAGGATATTCAGATGCTTGCCGATACGGTTGAGAAGCAATATCAGGCATATCTGGCAAAGCCGGAAGGTTACTTTGATTCTGTAGAATTGTTTGAACTGGATACGATGGTCGGCGGCAAGGGTTTGAATGACATCAGCCTTGTTCAGACGCTGGCTGAAAACAGTGCATCTGCTGTCGATTGGCTGGCGTCAATCGGAGCGACATTGCATAATGTGGGACAGTTTGGCGGAGCGAGTGTCAAGCGCATCCATCGTCCGGTCAATGCGGATCAAAAAGTGACGGCGGTCGGCGCTTATTTGATACCGATTCTGGAAAAAAATTGTGAAGATCGTGGCGTGGAAATTCTTTATAATACAACAGCTGATCGACTTTTGAGCGATGAGCAAGGCAATGTCTATGGCATTGAGGCAAAGACGGCCGACGGTTATAAGGTTACGGTCAATGCGAAAGCGGTTATATTAGCAACCGGTGGCTTTGGCGCCAATAACAAAATGGTCGTGGAGCAAAATCATCCGGAGTTAAAAGGATATATCACGACAAATGCACAGGGAGCGCAAGGTCAGGGAATCACGATGGCAAAGGCAGTCGGCGCCGGAGTGGTGGATATGGATCAGATTCAATTACATCCGACGGTGCACGTAGACGAAGATGGAAATGCGCATTTAATTACGGAAGGACTGCGTGGCGATGGCGCAATTCTTGTGAATAAAGAGGGAAATCGCTTTTTCAATGAAGTTGGTACAAGGGATGCGGTTTCCAATGCGGAAAATAGTCAGACAGATGGGCAGGCATGGCTGGTCATTGATCAGGCTATGGTTGACAAATCGGCGGTTATTGCCGGTTATATCAATGCCGGTTATACGGTGAGTGGAAAGACTTATGAAGAGCTGGCACAGGTGATGGGTGTTCCGGAGGAAAGTTTTGCCAAAACGATGGATACTTGGAACAAGGCTGTTTCGGCAAAGTCTGATCCTGATTTTGATCGGATCAAGTTCGCTGATCCATTAAACACGGCTCCATATTATGCCATTCTTGTTCAGCCGGGTATCCATCATACAATGGGTGGTCTTACCATTGATACCACTTGTGCAGTGCTGGATGGTGTACATGGAAAAGTAATTCCGGGATTGTATGCGGCCGGCGAAGTGACAGGCGGTGTACATGGCGCCAATCGTCTTGGCGGAAATGCGGTGGCAGATTTTGTTATCTTCGGCGGGATCGCTGGTGAATCCGCTGCTGCATATATAAAGTAAATCAATTACAAAGAGAGATTCAAAAGTCCCTGTAAGAAGGAGTGCATGTTGAAATGCGCTCCTGCATGCGGGGACTTTTTTATAAGAGATGCATATCACTATTTCTAAAGGAGAGGGTTTTAAAGTACGCAAACGGTGGTCAACAGTTTTGGACAAGCGGATGAATTTATGATTTGAAAGAGCATTCTTTTTTTATTTTCCCCAAAAATGGCAAAAGAATATTTATAAAGGGAGATAGGGGATGCGTAAAAAATATTGTTTGGCAGCGATTGCTTTGTTGGTATTGTTGATGCCGGTTTTCTGGCATCATGTATCTGATTTGCTGCCGGAAATAAAATGGTCATCGTTTTCTTCTTTGGAGAAAGAAAAAATGGAAGATGACTTTGTCTGTGGTCAATTGCAATTTGATGAAGAGAGAATCTTGCCAATTTTGTATACAAAAAATCCTGCATATGCCTTGTGTCATAACCAGCAGGGGCGAAAAGATCCTATGGGCTCCATCTTTACGGAAACAATGCCGCATAGGGTACGAAATCTGGTTGTTTATGGGCATTCTTCAAAGCGGAATGATGATCAGTTTACTTTTTTAAAGCGCTATGCGGAAACGGAATATTTTCAACAGCATCCATATATCTTTTTTCAAGATGATCAAGGTCGTTGTTCATATTATGTTGTTTCCTTTTCCCGCTATGATATGCAGTCTGATGAAACATACATGGACTGGTGTGCCGATTTTGATCAGGATGGCGCACAAGAGATGTTTCGCGCGACGAAGCCGTATCATCTGCAATATCGCCAAGGAGTCGTTTATCATGGAGAAGCTGTTTTGACGCTGGTGACTTGTGATATGGAGGCGGAAGACACAAGATTTGTATTGCAGGCCGTTTGCATTGGAGAGGAATAATGTCCTATACATTTTTACAGCGTCAAGAGTTGGCTTTGGGAAAAGAAAATCTTTCTAAGGAGGCGCTCGACATTTTAGAAGAACACGATTTTAATTATTTGCAGATGCGCACGCTGCGTCAGGCGATGGAAAATGGATTGTCCATTGAGGATGCCCGACAGATCGCCCAATCCAAACCGGATGTTGCGTCCATGGAAGAGTGCTGCGGCCTTGCGTTGAAGAAAAAAACATTTGCCGCTCCGGTAAGAAAGCGGTATGGAATATATTTATATTTTTTGATGATATTGGTGGTTGTTGTTCTCTTATTTTTATGGAATATTCCATGGCCGAAAAAAGAACCGCTGACATTACATTTGGTGCAGAAACAAATTCATCTGCCGATCGGTATGCAATTTGAACCGGAAAATTATGTACGGAAACAGGATATTCCTGCGGATGCAGAATTGCTTTTACCTTCCGCATTTACAGCAGTAGTTCCGGAAATGCGGCTGGTAGCATATGAAGTGCGGCGTGGTCAGGAAAGCGTACGGCAGATTATGGAAGTTACCATTGTTGATGAAACCAAACCGATTCTGGAACTTAAAAGCAAGGAAATAACACTACTGCCGGATGCGCAGATGGATTGGCGTCATTTTATCGCGAAAGCATACGATGCCGTGGATGGTGATCTGTACAGCTTTGTACATATCGAGAGGGTTGATGAAGAAACCATTCGCTATTATGTGCAGGATCGCTCTGGAAATATGGCGGAAGCGGTGCTTAAAATTCAACAGGCTGACTTGCAGGAAGAAAAAAAGATACAAATTCTGCCGGCTGCTGCAGCGGCGCCGTCAAAAGCAGATTCTCCATATACGAAAGTAGAAGAAAATACAAATGTGTATGAAGAAAGCAGCTGTGAAGAAGAGATCATCGAGCAGGGTGTACAGGTCTTTCATCATTTTTCAGGAGCATAAATCCGCACTTGCTGTTAAACCATAGGCGGACGAGGCGGATCGAACAGCCTGTTCAATCGCTTTGGAAACGGCGTCTGCGGCCAAGGCTCCAACAACATTCAGGTCCGCTTCAAGTGTACCAAGGGACATGGCATATAAACTGTCGCCATCATAGGTTGTATGGATCGGGCGGATCGTGCGCGCCATGCCGTCATGCCCCATAGCGGCAATCTTGTTCAGCTGTGATTTTGTAAAATGCGCATTGGTAAGAATGACGCCGATCGTTGTATGTGCATGTGCGCTTATGCCGTTCATGGCGGTCATGCGTAAGAGTGCTTCTTGTGCATCAATAAAGCCATTTTCATGATCATATATGCCGGCAAGTGTGTTGCCTTTTCCATCAACCACATTACCAACGGCATTCACGGCGACAACAGCACCAATTTGTAAATTTCCAAGAGAAAAGGCACAGGAGCCGATGCCGGATTTCATACTGTATGTCGGTCCTAATAGTTTGCCGACGCTGGCTCCGCATCCGGCTCCAAAGCATCCATCTTTGTAGTTCCCTGCATTTTGGCAAGCTTGATAGCCCAGTTTCGCGTCAGGCCGGGCTGAATTTTCAACCATCTGCAGATCAAATAATGCAGAAGCACAGACGATAGGAACAACTTGATTGCCGACTTTGAAACCTTGCTTTCTTTCTTCAAGAAATTGCATGACGCCATCAGCTGTACTTAAGCCAAAGGCACTGCCACCGGTTAAAACAATGGCGTCGACGCGTTCATTAGCCGCTAAAGGAGAAAGAAGCGCTGATTCGCGTGAGGCAGGGCCGCCTCCGCGCACATCCAGTCCGCAAGGACAACCTTGTGCGGTTAAAAAGACGGTGCATCCGGTAGCGCTGTCGGTATATTCTGCATTGCCGATTAAAATACCATCCATTTCTTGTATGGGAAATAATTGGATCATGTTTTCTCTCTGTATTTTCTGTAAAAAAGCGCAATCTTTATCGGATAGATTTTGTTGGCACAATAATTCGGGTCGTTTCTGAAATGTTTTTTGAAGCGCTTCTCGCCGCCGCCATGTTTGTATTGCTTCATGATGGCCATGAAGCAGCACATCAGGAACGGCTTTCCCATCAAAGATTGGCGGGCGGGTATATTGAGGGTATTCAAGCAGGCCGTTTTCAAAAGATTCATCCATCGTACTTTCATTGCGTATAATGCCTTTTTGCAAGCGAACGATAGAGTCGATGATGACCATGGCGGCTGTTTCACCGCCCGACAGAATATAATCACCTAAGGAAAGCTGTTCGTCAAAATAGGATTCAACGCGTGCATCTATTCCTTCATAATGGCCGCACAGAAGAATGATATCATTTTTTTCAGAAAGCTGGCGGGCATGTTTCTGGGTGTAGTGAGTTCCGGAAGCAGAGAGGAGAATGCGATAGGAATGTGGCGTTTCATGGCTTTGTAAGGCGCGGATGATGGGCCCGCATTTCAGCAGCATTCCGCTTCCGCCGCCATAAGGGGAATCGTCAATATGGCGAAAGGAGCCATCCGCATAATTTCGTATATCGACAACTTGAATCTGCAATATTTGTTTTGCAGATGCTCGTTTGATCAGCGGATCGTTTTGAAAGCTGTTAAAAGCATCCGGAAAGATTGTGAGTATGGTTATTTTTTTCATATTCTTATCGTAGCGCAGAAAAAATTTTTTGAATATGCAGATTATAATATAAGGCAGATTTTTGACACTTAAGTTGCCGTTTAGGTGTAATCTTGAGTAAAGGCAGTAAGGTGTTGCCTTAAAGTTGAAATTTTAATCAAATGAATCTATAAAAAAATAGCGATTTATCGGTGGGGATTTTGGGTAAACGGAAAGAATTGCAGCAATCATCCGCCGGAAAAATAGAAGGGATGGTAAAACATGAAAATAATGGATTTGAACGGGGATAGAGAGAAAGTCATTTTGCTTATTCATCCCATGTTGTCATCTGCAGATGGAATGAAATTGGCCATTGCGGATCATATGGGGAAAGGATTTCGCTATATTATTCCGGATCTTTCCGCGCATGGAAAAGCTTCCAAAGAAATATATATGTCAGCTGAAAATGAAAGTGAGGTGTTGTATCAGTATTTAAAAAATAATCATATTGAGGAAGTCATGCTGGCGTTTGGAGCCTCGATAGGAGGGGTGATTTTATTGCGGCTTCTTAATCGCAAGGATATAAAAATTCAACATGCGGTATTTGAGGGCTGCAGTTTATGGCAAAACGCCGGCTTTCTGGATTTCATAGTGAGAAATATTTTTATTTATAAACACAGGAAAGCTATTGCTAATCGCGAATCAGCCGTTAAAAAAATAACGAAAATGTATGGCGAGAGTGCCGTTACCATGGCCGATCGGTTTATACAGATGGATGAGCAAAGTATTCATCATATTTTCCGGGATTGTGCCTTTGTCATTCTGCCGAATCTGGCGAAGGAAGAACAAAAGAGGTGTTTGTTTTTATATGGTTCAAAAGATTTTGATTTAAGGTGTGCTCGAAAAATTCTTCCAAAAAAATATCCGTATGCTCGCTTAAAGATATGGGAAGGGCAGGGGCATTGCACCAAAATAACAGCTGACTCTTATGCATATTGCAAAATGTTAAAAAATGAAATGGAAAATCAAGCGTAGCCATAATAGAAATTGACGGACTAAACGCTGGATTAGGATGTCATGATCAAACATGCAGCATACACGTGATCAGATATCTGCGACATCCGCATGGTTACCCATTGGGGATAAATATTGTAGC
>CAUTVM010000066.1:0-9459 GCA_963541855.1 uncultured Erysipelotrichaceae bacterium | reverse complement strand
CCGCTGACCCTCTGCTTGTAAGGCAGATGCTCTCCCAGCTGAGCTAAACCTCCGCAGGCACTTGAAGTGCCTAAATAATATACCATTGCGTATAGACAAGGTCAACAATCCTTTTTTCAATTTTATATGCTTTTTTGGCCGTCATTTTCTACAAAAAAACCTTGCTTCACCTCCTAAATCCGCCTTATTTATCCGGTAACAGATGTACAAGAACGATCTCCGGATTATTGTAAAGCCGCGGAATACCATGATATTGCTTGACAAGCCCACGCGAAACAACCAACACAGTACGCCCCAGCACATGCATGCCTTGCGTATATTTCGGGAAAATTCCCTGCTGCGGCGCAAATGCCGAAATCTTGGCGGCAGGTATACGCCATTGTCCACCGTGTGCATGACCTGAAATAACCATCTGACAGTTCAAATTTCGATACAGATTTACCCAATGTGGGCGATGAGATAATAAAATACGGTAATGCTTCGTTGTAAATAAACGATCAATCTCCTCAACATGATAATCCGATTCATGCTTCCGACAGGAAATACCCGCAATTTCCAGAAAAGTATCCCCCTTCTGAAATAAGACTGACTGATGATCTAATGTTCGAATATCAAATTCCTGCAATTGCTTCAAAACAAGATTGACATCCGGATGCCTTTCTTCATGGTTCCCCGTGCAATAAAACATCGGAATTCCACGCAATTGCCTGAATAACGTAAATGCATTCTCCTTGTGATCATCTTCCTGCACCATATCTCCCGGCATAACAATCAAATCCGGTTTCTCCTTCAAGATCTCTAACGCCAGCTTTTCCATATTCAGCCCGAAATACTCATCATGAAGATCACTTAAAACCATCATCCGAACCGGCGTTTTAATTCGCTTTGATTTTAAAAAATAATGCGTAAGATCAATTTTGTCCCCCGGTAAACCCGGCAAGGCAACAGCCAACCCACCCAAAATCACCGGACCGGCCATATTCCATATTTTCATTCGCTCTCTCCATATCCGGCTTAAAGAAGCAGCTCCGACTCACTTAAAACAAGCCGGGCAGCCCCGTAAATACCCGCATCATTTCCCAATGCGGCAAGAACAATTTTCGGTTTATCATGAAGCATCGGCGTCAAACGATCATAATTCTTCTGCACCAGCTTTGCCAGCCATTCACCGGCCGCCGAAACACCGCCGCCAAGAACAAATACCTGCGGATCACATACATGTGTCAGAATCGACAGCGCCCACCCCAGATAATGCATGCACATATCCATTGTCAATACAGCCAATTCATCTCCCTGCTTAGCACATTCACACACATTCTTACATGACAATGCATCACCAAATGCGCGCATGGAAGACGCTTTATGAAATTTTTTCAATACCCTGTGCGCCTGGCGGACGATTCCTGTCGCCGAAGCGACCTGCTCCAAACAGCCCATGCCTCCACAATTACACATTTCCGTCTCATCTTCCCGAATATGAATATGCCCGATTTCTCCACCCAATCCGTGACTGCCGGTCACGATATGATTATTCACGATGATTCCGCCTCCGACACCGGTTCCAAGCGTCACAAAGACAATGCTGTCACTTCCCTTTCCGCCGCCCTGCCACATCTCGCCAAGCGCGGCCACATTCGCGTCATTGCCGACACAGCACTCTATACCACCACCCAACAACTGCGATAATACCTTAGCCGGATAAATGTTCAGCCAGCCAAGATTGACACACAGATCCACATGACCATCCGGCTGCACGGGCCCGGGCACGCCAAGCCCAATTCCCTTAATATCCTCCTTGCTTAATTTCTTATAAAAAAGATATTCCTGTAACGAATGCGCGATATCTTCCAGAATATGGGAACCCGCATCCGCATGGCTGGTAGCAATTTCCCATTTGTCTTCCAGACGTCCATCCACATGAAACATGCCCATTTTGACCGTCGTTCCGCCAATATCTACACCGATACAATATGTATTTGCCATTTTTATATCCCTCGCCAAGCTCATTCTACAATAAATGCTGTTTCTTACCAAAGTTTTCCGGATGCATAACCGGAACAATCATCACCCCGCGATCATGCTGTATCCTATCCACCTCGATTCCGAATGCTTCTTGAATATTGGAAACGGTCAAAACCGACTCCGTACATCCGACAATCGTTTGCCGCCCGGATGTAAACAAAATCACCTGATCGGCAATGGCATAGGCATGATTCGGATCGTGCGTGTTCAGAATTATGCTAATCTGTTCTTCCTTTGCCAATGATGAGAGCAGACCCAGAACGGATGCTTGATTGCGAAAATCCAATCCGGTTTCCGGTTCATCCAATACAAGCATTTTCGGCCTGACGGCAAGAGATCGTGCAATCAGAACCAACTGCATTTCACCTCCACTTAATGTCGTACAAAGACGGTCCCTTAAATGCCATATTCCGACGCGTTGCATCGCTTCTTTCGCCAAAACACAATCTTGCTTAGAAGGCTGTTGAAAAAGCGACAGATATGGTCCGCGCCCAAGCAAAACCATTTCCATACAAGTATAACCAAATACTTGTTGATGTCTTTGCGGCACATATGCAACCTGTTTCCAGAAATATCTTGTTCCCATTTCCTTGATCATCTTGCCATCAAAGACAATCGTTCCGCTTTCCAAAGCGCGAAAACCTAAAAGACATTGCAGCAAAGTGGTTTTTCCGGCACCATTTGGCCCAAGTACCGCCAATACTTTTCCCGCTTCCAATGAAACCGATAAATTTTTAAATAATTTTCGATCTGCTTCAAATCCGAAAGAAGCATCATGAATTTCCATCTTCATGCGCGAATTCCTCCCGTCTTCCGCAAAAGGATAATAAATACGGGTGCTCCGATAACCGCCGTGAAAATAGATACCGGTATTTCAGCAACGGACACGGTGCGGGCAAGAGTATCTGTCCATAACAGAAACAGGCCGCCAAGAACAATGCTTGTCGGCATACAGCGTCGCATGTCATTTCCTACCAACATACGAGCCATATGCGGAATCAATAAACCGACCCATCCGATTACACCGCAAACAGCCACAATTGAAGCTGTAATGCCGGACGCAAACAGAATAACAAGCGCGCGCAGCAACGGTACGGAAGTTCCCAAACTGATTGCTTCCTCCTCCGAAAGCGACAGGACATTCAAGCGAAACCGCAAAGCATACAGAACGACAATTCCGGTAATAATCATGGGAAAAGAAAACATCAATGAACGCTTTGTAATACCGGAAAAACCTCCCATCAGCCAAAACGTAATGGCCGGCAGCTGATCTTGCGGATCCGCCATATATTTCAATAAAGAAACCAACGCGCCAAACAACGTAGAAATCACCATCCCTGCTAAAATCACCGTGACGATAAAACGACTTCCGTCTTTACCTAAAGATGATGTCACCGTAAATACAAGAAGAACAGCCAAAATACCACACAACAATGCCAGGCTTTGTATAAAGCCTGCTTTCCAGCCGAATAAAATACCGAGCGCAGCGCCAAATGATGCGCCTTGCGCGGTGCCCAGAGTATCCGGCGTTGCCAATGGATTGGCAAATAAACTTTGAAACGACAATCCCGCCGCCGCTAATCCACTGCCGGCAATGATACTCATGACAATGCGCGGAATACGTACATTCCATAAAATAATCGACGCGTTCGCCGCTGTCGGTTTTTGCAAAAATGCACGAATGATCTCTTCTTGACCAATCGAAAAATGACCGATTCCTATCGCAAGCAAGGCACTGATTACAAGGGCACCCACGCCCAAGCTCATGACAATCCGATATCGCTTTACCATTTTTGTAACCCCGAAAGAAAAATCTTTTCAACAAAATATGAAATGACCCGATTGATCAGTCATATACATCCTGTAGCGGCCACATGCTTGCCACAGCCCGCAAACTTTTACGTCAGCCAATTCAAATTGTCATATGAAATTGCCATGTACGCAAATTTTACTATTCCAAAAGTGTTGTCTGTGTACGGGTATACCGCCATACACCAACTGCAACTGCAAATTCGCTCAAAGTCAAGGTAACATAAACACCGGTTGCCCCCAATAGATGCGGCAATATAAACAACATCATCAAAGGGACAGCAAAAGAGCGCAGAATGGCAATCCACATTGATGCCTTATGCAGCAAAAGCGCCTGAAAGACAAATGTTGCCAAAACGTTATAGCCCAAAAAAAGAAAGCAGGGAAAATACAATCGGAAGATATAGGAGCCTAACGTGATCATCAATCCTTCAGCATGAATGAACAAAAATAAAATCTGATCCGGGAAAAGTTCTCCCGTCAGTGTAAATAAAACGCCTAAAATCATAATGGAAGTACGCGCCTTTTTATAAAATGCACGAACGCGATCTTTTTTCTCCGCACCGTAATTAATGGAAACTGCCGGCAGAATCGTCTGTCCAACGCCGGCAAACAAAGCTTGAAATAAAATTGTGATCGTATTAACGACACCATAAATTCCTAAGGCCTCTGTTCCTCCATATGTCCGCATCATCTGATTCATGATAACCGCCAAAGCCACATTCCCAAGATCCAGCAGAGAAGACCCGAAACCTGTCCGTAAAATATTACCCATATATTGAAGCATGTGCGCCGTACGTACAAAACGCAGATTATTTTCCCGACTCGAAAAGTGTGAAAACATGATAATATCCTGCACCAGCGTGCCAATGACAGTCGCAACCGCCGCTCCCGAAACGCCCATTTGCAAAGGAAAAACCAACAGCCAATCCAGAAACATGTTGACCGCCCCACCGATCATGACGGCCCGCAAAGCACGTTTAGGATCGCGATCTATTCTTAAAAATGCCCCCAGATAATCCGGCAGGACAATGACCGGCAAAAACCAGATAATCCACTTCCCATAAGCCATTGCAGTCGGAAAAACAGCATCATTCGCTCCAAAAATACGCAAAATCCGTCCTAAAAAAATAACGGATATAATCCACATGGCACCGGTTAAAACCATGCATAAAATACTGGCAACCGAAAAATAACCGGACGCTTCGTCCTTTTTTCCTTTCCCGATGGCGTGACCATAACGTACGCTTCCTCCCAGCGCGCAAATGCTGCCAAGAACATACATCAGAATATACAGCGGATTAATGACGGCAAGGGCGGCCGTGCCGATGGCCCCTGCGTATTGTCCGACGGCGATTGTATCTACAAAGGAATAGATGGACATCACTAATGCCGAACCAAGCGTCGGTATCAAGTAATTTCGATATATTTTTTTTATATCTCCATTTAAAAAATCCATTCTCTCCATATCTGCCAATTATAACGGAATGACATCTGTTTATCCATTTGCATGCTATATTGTATGCATATACAAAGGAGTTTCTATATGTCAGATACTGCCGTTTCAAAACATCTGCTTCACTTTCTGGAAAACAGTCCGACTGCTTTTCAGGCTGTTCAAGTGATAAAGGAAGAAATGGAGAAAAACGGATTTTCCAATCTTGAAGAAGGAAAATCGTGGAAATTGAAAAAAGGCGGAAAATATTTTGTTACCCGCAACGCTTCTTCCATCCTTGCTTTTCGTATTCCCAATCAGACTCCTGCAGGCTTTATGATCACCGCCAGCCATGCCGATTCACCTGCATTTAAAATCAAGGCAAATCCGGAAATCATTGCCGATGGATATGTTCGCCTGAATGTGGAGCCTTACGGAGGCCTGTTGATGCATCCATGGTTTGATCGGCCGCTGTCCATTGCCGGCCGTGTTATTGTACAAAATGAGTCTTCTTTCCGCTCCATCTACATAAATATTAAAAAAGATCTTCTGATGATACCGTCGGTCGCCATCCATATGGATCGCGAAGCCAATAACGCCCGGCCGCTAAATGCGCAGATTGACATGTTGCCGATCATTGGAACGGAAGCGTCCAAAGGTTGTTTTCGACGACTCCTTGCAAAAGAAAGCGGAGTGAAAGCAAGCGATATTATTTCTCACGATCTCTTTCTTTACGTCCGCCAGCCCGGCAGTATATGGGGCGGCCATGATGAATTTATTTCTGCACCTCATCTAGACGATCTGCAATGTTCGTATGCGAACCTGCATGGTTTTTTAAAAGCGGAAAGCGGAAAAGCAATTCCCGTCATGGCGATTTTTGATAATGAAGAAGTCGGTTCTCTGACTAAACAAGGAGCGGACTCCACTTTTTTGGAAAATACTCTTTCCCGAATAGTTGAAAGCCTTGGCTTAACGGATGAACAATATCATGCTTTGTTAGCTTCAAGTTTCATGATTTCAGCAGACAATGCCCATGCTGCTCATCCAAATCACATTGAAAAGGCGGATCCTGTTAACCGACCATATATGAATCAGGGACCTGTCATCAAGTATAATGCCGATCAGCATTACACAACGGATGCCGTTTCAGCCGCCGTTTTTAAAGCACTGTGTAAAGAAGTGAAAGTTCCCTATCAGGAATTTACCAATCGTTCCGACATGCGCGGCGGTGCAACACTTGGCAATATTTCCAATGCGCATGTTTCCATTCCCACTGTAGATATCGGTCTTGCTCAATTGGCCATGCATTCCTGTTATGAAACGGCCGGCGTGAAAGATACAGATTATCTGATTCGTGTACTGGCGCATTTTTTCGCTTCAACTTTTCAGATAGCAGGCGATACGTTTATCCTTAAAGCCAAGTAAATCCTCCGTTTTACGGATTCATCGCCAGAAAATTATAAGTATGCTTTTGCATATTCACGATACTGTCTTTACAGGGTATATTTGAAATGAAGTGATTGCTATGCCTGAAAGTATTAAGCATCATAAAAGTAAAAGCCAATCAGGAGGTGAAAATGAAACGATTTTTTCTTGTGTGGGGACTTTTGCTTTCGTTGTTATTAAGCGGCTGCGACAGATCCTCAACAGCACGCGTTAAAACGCTGGCAAACTGGTCTTTTCAGCATAACGAAGGAACTGATGATTACAGCATTTTCTTCGAGCTGTTGGACAAAAATGATAAGCCACTGGCTGCTGATGTCTACATTGATGTACGCATTATAAATGATGAAAACGAAGAAGTTTTCACGGGAACAACAGCCGTTACAGCAGATCATTACGGTTACTATACCAGCCAGGCTGATGAAAAACAATATTTAGCCGATGTACGGATTCCCGCCGCGAAAATTAAACCCGGAAAATCCTCTAATGGAACCGTTTATCTTACCGTATATAAAGAAAATATCATCTACTTTGATGAAGTGCACTGCGAAGCTTTTTCCTGCCTGCCTGTTGAAGAAGTCCATGTTGCATTTCATCGTTTTCCTCTTGATTTAAAAATACAGGACTTTATAGACGAAACAACTTCTGTCATTCAAATTCAAGATGCGCAATATCAATTCGATGCCTATTCCTCTCAACTGTACATCACGATTTGGGGTGAGAAGATCAGCGGAAATGACAATTTCGGATACGACACCATTCCCTATAAACTGTATGACCACGAAGGATATATGATTGATTCCGGCTCTATTGATCTTTCTTCGTTGCATGTTGGCGATAAATTCAAAGATGACTCCGTTGTGATCTTTGATGTCGTACCCGGCGAATATTACCTTTTTACGTTTTCTGAATAAATCCGCAAACCGTATCAATAAAAGCAGCATCGCCACATAACGATACTGCTTTTGTTTATTTACATTGTCTCCGGAGCATCCACACCGACCAAATCCAACGCATTGCGCAAGGTGATCATACAAGCTTTTGTCAGGCCGAGCCGCTCATTTGTCAGCTTCTCATTATCCGGATTCAGCACATGCACACTATTGTAGTAGCTGTGATACAGTTTAACAAATTCCATGATATATTCCGTGATCTTATTCGGCTTACGATCCTTGGCGGCCGAAGCAACCAGATTCGGAAATTCACTCATCAACTTCATCAGCCGTAATTCCTTATCATCCGACAAGCTTTCAAATGTTTCAACCGGAACATATGCCGGCGTTCCTTCTTTATTCAAGATGGAATGCATGCGTGAATAGGCATATTGCGCATAAAATACCGGATTATTATTATCACGTGTCCGCGCTTGCTTGAGATCCAAATCCATCTGTGTTGCAACATCTTTTGAAACAAAGAACCAGCGCGCCGCATCAACGCCAAGATCCTCACAAAGCTCATGTAATGTAATTGCGTTGCCTGTACGCTTACTCATCTTGACCTCAACGCCATCTTCGACCATTCGCACCATCTGGATCAGATCAACCGACAATGTTCCCTCCGGCAATCCAACTGCTTTCAAGGCACACTGCATACGTGTGACATAACTATGATGATCTGCTCCCCAAAGATTGATCAGCTTCTGATAACCACGTTCCACTTTATAAACATGATTGGCAATATCCGGAGTCAGATAAGAAAATGTACCATCACTCTTGCGTAAGACGCGATCCTTATCATCGCCGAATTTTGTTGAACGGAACCATAAAGCCCCGTCTTTTTCATATGTCAATCCAGCGGCAGACATCTTATCAATACATTCCTGAATCCGTTTGGAATGATTCTCATAGAAAAATGTTTCATGCGTCCAAGTTGCAAATGTACAACGGAAAAATTTCAAATCTTCCTCGATCTTCTTCAATTCTCGCCGATCACCTTCATTCTTAAAATACTCCAGACGTTCTTTCGGGTCAGCCTGCAGCCACTTATCGCCATCTTCTTTTGCAATATCATTGGCAATATCAATAATATCCTGCGCATGATACCCGTTTTCCGGCAACGGATAGCTTTTCCCGAAATGCTCAAAATAGCGGGCAATCAAAGATTCTCCCAACATGGCCATCTGATTGCCGGCATCATTGACGTAATATTCCCGTAAGCAGTTATATCCGGAGGCCTCATACAGACGACAGATGCAATCGCCCCATGCCGCGTTCCGCGCGTGTCCGCAATGCAAACGTCCGGTCGGGTTTGCGGAAACCCACTCAACCAAAACGTTGATCCCTTTTCCCGAATCATTGTGCCCATACTGATCGTCTTGCGCAAGAACCGTATTGATCACCTTTGAAAGTGATGAACCTGACATCCGGAAGTTGATAAAACCGGGGCGCGCAACTTCAATTGAAGAAGCTTCCGGCAAATGCTCTTGCAGATACTTGACCAGAGCTTGCGCAATGTCAACAGGAGCCTGATGCAAATTCTTCGCCAGACGCATCGCAACACTCGTTGCATAATCTCCCATTTTCGGATCACGCGGCGTTTCTACCACCAGCATGCTGTCATCCGCATCCAGACTGTAAACATTCTTTACCGCTTCCTGCACCGCCTGACGGATCAGATTTTCAAAATCACGCATATGCTGCCCTCCCTTATCATCCAGCTTTCTTTTTAAAAAAAGCCCGCGTCGGGCTTTTGAACAAATGGTGCGCCGAACAGGAGTCGAACCCGCAACCTTTTGATTCGTAGTCAAATGC
>CAUTVM010000065.1:0-9996 GCA_963541855.1 uncultured Erysipelotrichaceae bacterium | reverse complement strand
GCTGGTCGTCAACGGCCTGTTTAAACAGAACTGGATTGAGGCGTTTCTGTTCGCTATTTCGGTCGCGGTCGGCCTGACGCCGGGAATGTTACCGATGATCGTCAACGGCACCCTGGCCAAAGGTGCGCAGTTTCTGGCGCGTAAGAAGACGATCGTCAAGAACATGTCGTCGATACAGAACCTGGGAGCGATCGACGTATTGTGCACGGATAAAACCGGCACCTTGACGATTGATCGGATTTTGTTACAGAAATATCTCGATATAAACGGCCGAAATTCACATCTGGTTTTGAATTATGCATGGATGAACAGCTACTATTCAACCGGGGTTAAAAATCTGATCGACCGCGCCATTCTGGAATACGGCAACGCGCATGATGTCCCCCGGTACGCGGGCGGTTATGAAAAGATCGATGAAATTCCATATGACTTTGAACGCCGGCGCATGAGCGTTCTCGTTCAGAATACGGGTGGGAAAGAGACGACGGCGGGAGACGGACAGCTGATGCCCGAAACCGGCGAAAGAGTGCTGATCACCAAGGGCGCTCTGGAATCGGTGATTGCCTGCTGCAGCCGGGTACGGGTCGACAAGACCTATGTCGCGATTCAGGACGTCGATTTGGATACCGTCACCCGTCAGGCGGAGGCTTTAAATCAAGACGGCCTGCATGTCATTGCGGTCGCGGCGCGAAAAAGCATTCCCGGCGAAACGGATGACAATAACTTTACGGCCGAAGATGAACGCGACATGACCTTCCTGGGTCTGGTGGCTTTTCTTGATCCGCCGAAGCCGGACGCGAAAGAGGCGATTCAAGGCCTGTATCGCGCGGGCGTTGACGTCAAGGTCATCTCCGGAGATGCGCCGGTTGTCGTCGAACACATCTGCAAAGAAGTCGGCTTATATGACCATGCCATCGCCGACGGTTTGCGGAGCGTGGACGGCGCCCGTCTGGAAGCGATGGACGATGCGCAGCTGGCGGTTGAAGTGGAGCGGACAAATGTATTTGCCCGGCTGTCTCCGATGCAGAAGAAGCGGGTTGTCGATATGCTGCGCAAAAACGGACATGTCGTCGGCTATATGGGAGACGGCGTCAATGATGCGCCCAGTCTGCACAGCGCGGATGTCGGTATCTCGGTTGACAACGCGACAGATGTCGCAAAAGCAAGCTCGAATATCATTTTGCTGGAAAAGAGCCTGCGCGTTATTTTGGACGGCGTCTATGAAGGACGCCGCATTTACGGGAACATTGTCAAATACCTCAAGATGGCGCTTTCGAGTAATTTCGGCAATGTCTTCTCCGTGTTGATCGCTTCTGTTTTTCTGCCGTTCCTGCCGATTCTGCCGCTGCAGATTTTAATCCAGAATCTGATTTATGATTTCACGCAGGTCGCCATCCCGTGGGATAATGTCGACGAAGAATTTCTGCTGAAACCGCATAAATGGGACACGAAGACGATGACAAGCTTTATGAATGTTTTCGGCGCGACGTCGTCGATCTTTGATGTATTGACCTTTTTAACCATGTGGTTCGTACTTGGCTACAATACGATCGCCAAGGCGAACTTCTTTCAGACCGGCTGGTTTGTCGAGGGCTTGATTTCACAGATTATCATCGTTCAGTTTATTCGTACGGCAAAACGTCCGCTTTTGGAATCGCATTGCGATATCCGCCTCGCTCTGGCTTCGGCGCTCGGTATCGTGTCGGCGCTGGCCGTTCCCTTTATCTTCGATCAGATGCCGAATCCCGTTTTCACCGCTCTGCCGCCGCTGTACTTTGTTTATCTGCTGCTGATTCTGGCGCTCTATTGTGTCGTCATCGAGGTTGTAAAGCGCCTTTACATTCGACGTTATAAAACGTGGCTTTAAGAAAAAAACGATTTGCCCGGATTCGATCAATTCCATAAGCCGGCCATACCGGCAAGGATGCCGATTCCGGCGGCAAGAAGCAGAAGTAAAATCGGATGCGTGCGGCGGACAAAGAGGAAATAGAGCGTGACGATGAGAATCGCGGCGCTGATAAACAGAGGATAGAGTGTCTTAGAAAGAGTAAAAACGGAAACGGCGACCGACAGCACCGCGGCGGCGATCAGACCGACGACCGCCGGACGCAAGCCTGTCAGCATGCCGCGCACGACCTGTGATTTTTGAAAAGCGGCCATTCCCTTCGCGATGAGCAGAATGACCAGGAAGCCGGGCAGAATGACGCCGAGCGTTGCCGAAAAGGCGCCGGCAAGACCGCCGACATGCATGCCGACATACGTTGCGACATTGATGGCGAAAGAGCCGGGCGTACTTTCCGAGATGGCGATGAAGTTGATCAGCTCGGCTTCCGTCATCCATTGATGCGCCAGCACTTCCTGCTGAATCATCGGTAACATCGCATAGCCGCCCCCGAAAGTGAAGGCGCCGATCTTGAAGAAGGTGATCAACAAGAACCAGACCGTCATCGCATCGACCCTTCTTTTCTGCGGATATGCACAATGCCGGCTGCGGCGCAAAGAAGCAGAACGAGGATCGTACCGACTTTAAAAATACCAACGCCGATCAGGCATGCAAGCATGATGACATGGGAAAACGAAGTCTTGGGGCCGGCGCGATACATGGTGTACAGCGCGTGTATGATCAGCGCCAATACGGCGGCGCGGATACCGCTGAACGCCCAGCGTACGTATGACACGGTTTCGATTTGCCCCAAGATAAAACCGAGCAGGAGAACAATCAGAAAAGAAGGAATCGTGACGCCGCAGGTCGCGGCCAAGGCGCCTTTGAAACCGGCCACCTTATATCCTGTAAAGGTCGCGCTGTTGATGGCGATCGGCCCGGGCGTACTTTCGGCCACGGCGACAATATCCAGAATATCTTCCTTACGCATCCAATGATGCGTATCCACGATTTCGCGCTGAATAAGCGGAATCATGGCATAACCGCCGCCGAAAGTAAAGGCGCCGATTTTAAAAAAAGTGGTGAAAAGCTGCCAAATACGTTCCCGCACGAATCGTTCTCCTATTGATCTTCATTATAATACCTGTAGGACGGCGCGATTTTGCGCAGAATGCCGTTTTTCTTTAGCCGCGGATAAAGCGCCAGATAGAGCAGCGAGGCGATGATGACGGTCAGGATCGCATTCGTGCCGGTTGTAAGTGCGTTCCATGCGGCGAGACTTTTGGCGGCCTTTTCGGGCGCGCCCAGAATATAGGCGGTGTAGAAATAGGAGAACAGCGGTTCGCCGAGACAGTTAAACAACATGCCGGCGCCGGCGGACAGGAATGTTGCGCGAGACAAAGAACGACCGGAGCGATTTTGGATTTTTAAGCGGCGATGCGCCATCCCGCCGGTCACAAGACCGATCCCAAGTTTGAGGATGATCGTTTTCGGCGCCACGATGATATAGATCGGATCCAGAATATCGCCGATTCCCATACCGATCGCGCCGGCAATGCCGCCCGGCCAGCCGCCCAGCAATAAAGAGGCGAGAACGACAAATGTATTGCCGAGATGAAAAGCGGTATAGCCGCCGGGCGTCGGAATATTGATTTTGAGAAAAGTGAAGGAAACATAGGCCAGCGCGGCCATCAAGGCGGTGATGCATAATTTTAAAACCCGTTTGTCTGTCGGCATGGCGTCCTCCTGTCGGTTTATATCAAAAAGATCATAGCGCAATCTGAATATATAAAAAAGCGGAAGCCATCTCTGATTTCCGCAAATTGAATTACTTCTTTTGAACGTACTTTAAGCAGTCTAGTGTTACCGCAGCTAAGATGATGAGACCTTCGAATACAAACTGGAGGTTTGTGTCAATACCTAAGATTGTTAAGGAGTATGTTAACGCTGTGAAAATTGTTACACCGACAACAACACCAGAAATCTTACCGATACCACCAGAGAAGGATACACCACCTACTACGCAGGCAGCGATAGCGTCCATATCCCAACCCTGTCCGTACGCAGCAGAACCAGAACCTACCATACGGTTACATTCTAACCATGCACCAAAGCCATAGAGTACACCAGCCATTACAAAAGCCATAATTGTCACTCTAAATACATCGATACCTGATACTGCAGCAGCTTCTGGATTTCCACCAACCGCATATAAGTTTTTACCAAATATCGTCTTATTCCAAATAAACCACACAATCATTACAGCTGCAGCGGCCCATAAGATAATTGTCGGGAAGTTACCAATCTTAGGAATAATCATTGCTGGAATATCATTTTCAATTGCACCGAATGATACACCCTTTGTTGCATATGTAACCATACCAAAGATAATTAACATATTGGACATTGATGAAATAAATGGATGCATCTTATACTTCGCCTTAAAAAACCCAGCAATGGAAGTAAAGATGGTACATAAGATAATACACACAACCAGCGCCATCACAGCTCTTAAACCAATTGGAAGATTAGTGAAATCAAACACCTTACCAAATACTGCACCAGTATTAATACCCTTATGCATAATGATTGTAGAAGCTACCATACCCATACCCACCATACGTCCAATGGATAAGTCAGTACCTGCAAGCATTATCACACTAGCTACACCTAATGCCAAAAACATTCTTGGAGAAGCCTGCTGTAAGATATTTAAGATGTTATTGACTGTAAATAAAGGAGTTTTCTTGATAATTGGAGTAACAATACCTAAACCAATAAATACAAGGATAATAACAAGATATAGACCATTACGTAATAGCCAATCCTTACGATTGAATGTATATAAGTAATGTTCAATCTTCTGAGCCTGCGTTTCAGTAAAACTGAATTTAGACATCTTCAACAGGTCGACTAAATGATAACGTTGAATAAACGCTTCATGTTTACGATCCTTAATTGCCCGTAATTCTTTTTGATATATTAGTTTTGCGTCAAAGACTTTGTTTTTATATACATAGTTTTCATCTTTGATTTCTTGTTTTGCATCGGCGTCATTACCTGAAATCTTAGAAAGATTCTGTGTATGAGCATTCTTTATTTCAATTAACAAATCGCTATGTCTCTTTGCGGCAAGGGATTTTTCTGCAACACAACTTGCTACAACCTTTGAATAATATTCCTTTTCAAAATGTTGATTTAAATAAGTAACACCTTCGTTGATTAGCTTATCAATAGCTGGCTTATTTGTTTTTTCAACCTGCTGAGCAGCTTCTAAAGCCTTCTTAGCTTCGGCGATACGGTTTTCCTTTTCACCCTTAGATAAACTCTTATCATTCTTTGTCATCTGAATTACATTCATTAACTCAACAGTCTTATCTGTTCCGTTTTTACGTAATTCATCGATTTGTGCTTGAATCTTACCTACGTAGTCCGTAATTGGTTTTAATAGGCTTTCTTCTTGATCAACAGAGAGAACCTCTGCCCCTAATTTTTCATTATTTTGACTCATGTCTAACCCCTCCGATTACAAATACATTGCGCTGAGTCTCAGGAGTTCTTCCTGATTTGTCTCTTTTGTATTAACGATTCCGGCAAGACGCCCATTGGACATAACACCGATTCGATTTGTGATACCGAGAATCTCTGGCATTTCAGATGAACATACAATAATTGTCTTACCCTTCTTTGCCATCTTGATGATTAAATCATAGATCTCGTATTTTGCGCCAACATCGATACCACGGGTTGGCTCATCCATCATAAACACCTTCGGATTTCTTTCTAACCACTTACCAAAGATGATCTTCTGCTGGTTACCACCAGATAATGATGTAATCGCATCATCTGGTCCCATACACTTTGTATGCATCAAGGCAATCTCTTTTACCGTTGCCTTCTTCATCTTTTCGTCAGACACAACGATATCATTCTTATAGTGATCCATATTTGCAATACATGTATTGAAAGTTAAATCACTCTTCAAAAATAATCCATTAGCCTTTCTTTCTTCGGTAATCATAGCAAATCCATTGTCCATGGCTTCTTTTGCACTATCGAAGTTCATGAGCTTACCTTTGTAATAAACACGACCTGCTGCTCTAGTACGAACACCAAAGATTGTTTCCATTAACTCTGTACGTCCAGCACCAACTAGACCATATAAGCCGAAGATTTCTCCTTCCCTAACGTCGAAACTTACATCGTCAAGGTATGGTGCAAACTTTGTTGAAAGATTTTTGACAGAAAGAATCGTTTCACCTGGTGTGTTATCAACAGGTGGGAAACGGTTATCAAGAGAACGCCCAACCATCGCCGCAATCAAGTCATTCATATTTGTGTCAGTGACGTCCTTAGTCATGATCATCTTACCATCACGTAATACAGACACCTGATCACATATATCAAAAATTTCATCCATCTTATGAGAAATATAAATAATGGAAATTCCCTGACTACGTAGCTTACGCATCATCTGGAATAACTTCTTAACTTCCGGTTCAGTTAATGAAGATGTAGGCTCATCCAAAACGATAATCTTGGAATGATACGAAATTGCCTTTGCAATTTCACACATCTGACGAGCAGATACGGACATCGTACGCATTGGCTGTGTCAAATTGACAGTGATACCTAAACTACGGAACAGTTCAGAAGCTTCCTTCTTCATTCTTCCTTCATCAACAACACCTAAAGAATTTACTGGATAGCGCCCTAAGAATAAGTTATCGATAACACTACGCTCTAAACACTGGTTTAATTCTTGGTGAACCATCGCAATACCATTTTCAAGCGCATCCTTTGGACCAGTAAAACTTACTTCTTTTCCATCTAGGAAGATACTTCCTTCATCTTTTTGATATGTACCGAACAAACACTTCATTATTGTAGATTTGCCGGCACCATTTTCACCCATGAGACCCATAATTGAGCCGGGTTTCACATCTAAATTGATGTGATCAAGTACTCTGTTTCTGCCGAATGATTTCGACATGCCCTTTATTGACAAGATTAAATTGTCATTTCTTTCTGACATAATTGATTTACCCCTGTTTAACTAAAAATTATAAGCAGTATGGTTAACCACAAAACACTTAGAAAGAGGCTATCAGGTTTTCAAAAGCCTACCTGCTAGCCTCTTAGAAAATCTTACTGAATTACTTTAAGAGTGAAGTATATGATGTAGCGTTATCTGTCTTAACCATGTTAATTGCATACGCATCATATTGACTTGGGTTTCCTAAACGGTTTGTGATATTAGATTCTGTCTGACCATCACCACCGATGTATTCAACATCCAAGTGTAGTAAATCATCATACTTTTCAAGTAATGGCTGGTATGTTGAGCTTAAGAAGTTGTCTGAAGCGTTATAGATGTCCAACCAAACCTTCTTAGTGTCGCTCTTAACTTCCTTAGATACTGGTTCAAATGTCTTAGTAGCATCCATGAAGTTCTTATAGTTATCAGCTGTAACAGCAAGGTTCAATGCATAGAATGAACGTTCTTCTTCGTTATATACGTAGTCAACACCTTCTTCAAGAACGTTTCCGGCTTCGTCAGCCTTTGCGATACCTGTATTGATATCAACACCATCTAAGGCGTTACGTAATACTCTTAATGTTAAGTAAGCCTGAACGTCAGCGTGCTGAGAAATTGTTCCGCCGTAACCTTCAGCGATAGCAGCTACTGCATCACTGTTCGCATCGTAACCGAATGTAGCAACCTTATTATCCTTAGCCCACGCTGTGAACATTGACATACCCATACCATCGTTATTAGAGATAACTAAGTCAATTTCATCACCGAATGAAGCTGACCATGTACCGATAGCGTTACCTGCAGTAGCAGCATCCCATGTAGCACCTGCAGAGTTCTTCATTTCCTGAGAAGCAAGCTCGCGAACCTTGAAGTCGCCAACCTTACCATCCTTAACAACTGTAGCGGAACCGTCTGTGTTTGTTCCTGCTGGAGTAGCATCGATTGTGCCATCCTTTTCAACAGCTGTACCTAAAGCCTTACGAACACCTCTTGTACGAGCGACTGAGTCGTTGTGTCCAACGTCACCGATAGCTAATACATAACCGATAACACCATCACCGTTACGGTCGATGATATCCTTGTGAGCGGCGATGTAATCAGCTACCATCTTACCCTGTAATTCTGCACCCTGGTTAGCATCGAAGCCTACATAGTAAGTGTCTTTGTTGAAGTTTAAAGCATCTTTATCTAACTCACCTGTTGTACTGTTAGATGGCTGACGGTTGTACCATACTAATGGCTTATCAGCGTTTGAAACTGTTGATTCTGTGCTTGAGCTTCCGCCTTTGTCGCTTGTCTTAGAACCACAACCAACGAGTGATAGTGCTAAAACCGCAGAAGTCATAACCGCAAATAATTTCTTCATAAAAGTTTTTCTTTCCTCCCCTAAATTATTTGGCTTTAAAATTATGGAAAGCGCTTTCGCTCCTCCGATAAAAGATCATATCACCATGCAAAATGACCGTCAACGCATATCCTCATTATAAAATCTTAAGGATTGATACTCTCTTTTATTCATTTTACACTGCATAGAAATTAGCAGTTGTAAAAAAGTGGCTACTAATAGCCACTTTTCAAAACATTTAATTTTATACAATTGTCATATTTTTTTATAATAATGCTTATTTATTACCGATTAATATAAATGAAATAATGAAAAATACCAATTTTATTTGTGATTTTTTATTTTGATTGTGAATATTCTATTTTCAAATCTTTTCAAAACGATATTTTTGTCGTATTTCTGGGTGCTTTTCGTGATCCACTTCATCCATAAACATCTCATATGGCCTAACAAATAATTCCTTTTCTCCATACAAAGCTCGATAAACAATCATCTTATCACGTGTTTCAGAATGCATAGCAACACCAATATATTCATATAGATATTGCATACTGTTTTGATCAACAGTTTCTCTTTTAAAATGTTGAATGATATCTCCTGATGCAAAATTTCTCATAAGTTATCTCCCTCATTTTATATAGAATATCCAAAAATATATAATTGTATCTAATTCCTATATAAACTTGATAACTTAAGTCAAGAAGAAATTTCTAATATTTAGTGATTTCTTCTTTTTCGTTTTGTGCATTATTAAAACAAGAGAAATTATATCTCCCATTTTGCTAGATTGGGTTTATACTGTTGCTAAGAATGATATAGAGTACCATTCTTACATAGGCTATAGATTATGACCAGTAATTTATGAGCACTAGCAGTATAGGCAGCTTTAGACGACAATGGGCATTGGGTCTGCTGTCTTTTCTTTTTGGTGAATTCATATAGTGGATCTTCTTTGCGCAATCGATAATTACATTGTGCACCAAGATATAAAAGACATCGCAAATGCTTATTGCCTTTCTTTGATATCTTGAGATGCAGTCCATCGATATCTCCAGATTGTTGTATCTTTGGATTCAAGCCTGCATATGCCACGATAGCCGCTCTATTATCAAATCGGCTTACATCTCCAAGCTCCGCTATGATACGAGATGCTAGATTCTCTCCGATTCCAACAATACTAACAACTGAAGCGAAATAAGGACATGTTCGTGCTATTTCTATCATTTCCTTCAATAGCGAATCGCATTTTTTCTTCTGTTCCTGCACATTCTCAATCAAGCTTGGCAACTTTAGTACTTCTATATCATTGATCTCACATCCTGAATAGCACTCTTTTGCCTTCTCATAGATCTTATGTACGATTCTTTCTGTATATCCTTTTAAATGACCTGTACGATGCCCAACGGTCTTAACGATGGTATCCTCTCTATGACTCAAGAGTAAGGATGGATGAGGATATCTTTTTAATATTTCCATTGGGATTGGATCATACAGATTTTGATTCCCTTTAAAGGTCTTATCAATCCTTGGATATATGATATCCAGCATGGATCTCAAACTCACTTTGCGCTTCCGAAGATGAACCAACTCACTTTCATATATACGGCTCAATTGGTAGAGTCTTTTGTACTCTTGTGGTTGTGTTTGATATTGTCTTAGTTCCTTCTCACAATAGTATGCTTTTGCGATATGCGCACAGTCTAATGCGTCTGTCTTATTACTATGTAGGTC
>CAUTVM010000064.1:0-10058 GCA_963541855.1 uncultured Erysipelotrichaceae bacterium | reverse complement strand
AATCATTGGCGCATCAGCTGCTGTTTGATCTTTCGGATGAAGAGGCGAAAGCGTTGGTGTCGGAATTTGAGACACTGCAGAAGGAAATGTCTTTTCTGGATGCGATTGATACGAAAAATACGGAAGAGATGATTTATCCGTTTGAAGCGCCGACGTCTTTTTTGCGTGAAGACAAAGTGACGAATGTCATTTCACAAGAAGACGCATTGGTCAATGTGGATCAGAAGATTGAAGGGCACTTTGTTCTGCCGAAGGTGGTGAAATGATGACGATGGAAGAAATGATCAATGACAGGGGACAGGCAGAGGCGCGTGTGTATGCGGCTTATAAAAAAGCACAGGCGTTGCAGCCGAAACTGAATGACGTGATTTCATTTGTTGATCCGCGTGCCCAGCTGGATCAGATCAATACCGACGGCAGGATGTACGGGGTGCCGGTCGCATTAAAAGACAACGTTAGTACAAAGGGTATTCTGACAACGGCCGGTTCGCGAATTTTGTCCGATTATGTGCCGATTTATGATGCGGCTATTGTCGAAAAACTGCGCGCTGCGGGGGCAGTTACGATTGCAAAAGCGTCCATGGATGAACTGGCTATGGGCGGTACGAATAAAACCTGTTATATCGGCCCGGCACATAATCCATGGGATGTGCGGCGGATTACCGGCGGTTCGTCCGGCGGCTCGGCAGCACTGGTTGCCAGCGGTGTTGTGCCGATGGCAGTTGGTACCGATACGGGCGATTCTGTACGTAAGCCGGCCAGCTTTTGCGGTGTTGTCGGCGTTAAACCGACGTATGGCCGGATCAGCCGTTATGGGATTATTCCTTATGCTTCATCATTAGATCATGTTGGTTATTTTACGGGCAATGTGCAGGATGCGTGCTTGACGCTGGAAGTTTTGGCAGGGCGTGATGAACGCGATATGACAAGCTCTGTGCGTCTGCCGGAGGCATATCGTGATTTGCTCAATGCAAATTTACAAGGAACAAGAGTGGCGATTTTGAAAAATGTGCTGGATGGTGTGAAGAATCCGGCAACGCTTGACATGTTTGCGCAGGTCGTAGAGAAATTGCGGAAACGGGGAGCAGTGGTTGAAGAATATACGTTTGATCCTGATCTGATGCGGGCCATATTGCCGACTTATTTTCTGATTGCCAATTGTGAGGCGACTTCCAATCATTCGAATCTGGACGGCATTCGCTTTGGCGTACGCCAAGCGGGGAAAGATATGCAGGAAATCATGATAAACTCGCGTACGAAAGGTTTCGGCCCGTTAATTCGGCGGCGGTTTGTTATCGGTTCGTATGGGCTTCTGGAAGAAAATCAGGAGAGGCTGTTCCGTAAAGCGCAGAAGGTGCGTCGCAAAATAACAGAGGCCATGGAAGAATGTCTGCGCTTGTATGACGCGATTTTGGCGCCGGCAAGCGGCGATATTGCGCCGCTCTTGAATGAAAATGAAGATCAGGATCAGCTGAGTCAGGAAGAGTCGGTTACGGAAAACTATATGGCTATGGCAAATTTCTCCGGAGGTCCGTCTATGACCGTACCGATGGGTTTTACGGATGGCTGTCCGATTGGTGTCAATTTGACCTGTGCGCCATGGCATGAAATGATGATGTTCAATATTGCCAAGGCGATTGAAGAGGAAACGGGATTGCATGATCTCGTCGCAGAGGTAAAGTGAAATGGAATATGATGTAACCATCGGCATTGAAATTCACTGTCAGCTTAAAACGGTGACGAAGATGTTTTCGGGGGCGCCGGTTACTTTCGGACGTAAAGCAAATACATGTGTAAATGAAATTGATCTGGGTATGCCGGGCACTTTGCCGGAAGTCAACAAGGAAGCGGTCGCCAAAGCGCTTCAGGCATGTATGGCGCTTCATCTGTCGATTGATCCGTTAGTGAAATTTGATCGCAAAAATTATTATTATTCTGATCTTCCCAAGGGCTATCAGATCACGCAGCAGTTTCATCCGATCGGACGGGATGGATATGTTCTGATTGAAACGGCGGATGGGCAGAAAAAGATTCGCATTGAACGTATTCATATGGAAGAAGATACAGCAAAGCAGTTTCATCTGACCAATTTTACCTTGCTGGATTTTAATCGCGCCGGGACGCCGTTAATTGAAATTGTTTCGAAGCCGGATATGCATAACGGGCAGGAAGCGGAAGCGTATGTAGAAGAGCTGCGTAAAACCTTATACTACATCGGTGTGTCTGATTGTAAGATGGAAGAGGGTTCCATGCGGTGTGATGTAAATGTTTCGATTGCCGAAAGGGGTTCCAATCAGCTTGGCACAAAGAATGAAATCAAAAACCTGAATTCTATTTCTCATATTGGGAAAGCGGTTGATTATGAAGTGAAACGGCAGAAACAGATTTTGGAGGCGGGAGGCCTTGTGCATCAGGAAACGCGGCGATTTGATGAAAAAACCGGAACCACGATCATGATGCGCCGCAAGGAAGGAACGGTGGACTATAAGTTTTTTCCGGAGCCTAATATTCCGCCGATTCAGTTGGATGCGATGTGGATTGATGCTATTCGCAAAATGATGCCGGAATTACCGGAAGTGCGTAAAAAGCGCTATGACAGCGTATATGGATTAAGCGGACGGGATATCGATATTCTCATAGCGAATAAAGAAATGGCGGAATTTTTCGAGGCCTGCATGCATACAGCAAAAAATGCCAAAGGCGTGTGTAACTGGCTGTTAGCGGATATCAGCGCTTGGCTGAACGCGCATGGGACTTCCATTTCCGACAGCCTGTTGAAGCCGGAGCATGTTTCGATGCTGATAGACATGATTGATGCGGGAAAGATTTCCGGGGCGCAGGCGAAGCTGTTGATTGCGGACATGATGGCGGGTAAAGATCCTAAGACGGCTGCTAAAGAAAAGGGTCTGGAGCAGTTGTCAGATACCGGCGAACTGGCTTCCATGGTTGGGGAAGTTTTGAATCTGAATCCGCAGGCGATTGAAGATTTCAAAAACGGAAAGGATCGGGCTGTCGGTTTTCTGGTTGGACAGGTTATGAAAAAATCGCATGGGAAGGCAAATCCGGGCATGGTATCTGACCTTGTGCGTGAAGAGCTTGCCCGCCGATAAGCAACAAGGGTGGAAAAGAAGCGTTAATTCAGGTAGAATCCTGGCAGGAAGGTTATGATGACAAGAAAGACAAATGTGCGGAAACGGACAAGAAGAAGACGGCAGAATCCGGTTTTCTGGATAGCGCTTGTTTTGTTTGCGGCGCCATTTCTGATTTTAGGATGGTTTTTGTTGAGTGCGGCGTTGGATAAGGGCTCGCCGATTTTGGGTGAGCGTTATAAAGATGATCTGAATCCGGCTATTACCAAAGCGGATCTGACAAATATTGAAGAGCAGGCCGCAAAGGTAGACGGGGTTGTCAGTGCGGAAACAAAGCTGGCAACCGGAACATTGCGCCTGTATGCGAATATTTCCGAACAATCCGGGGAAGAGCAGGCTGATGCCGTGGCCGATCAGTTGTATAGTGTGGTAACGGGAATTCTGGATCCGTCGGTATATTTCTCGCAACATGATAATGAGAAAATGTATGATCTTGAAATTCATGTGTACAATCAGAAAGATCCGTCCAAGCAGGAAGGCGACGCGTTTGTCTATGTCATTGATACGAAGACGAGTTCGATGGATGCGCCTGTCAAACAGACGGTGTCCAAGCCGGTAAATGCGGAACTGGCGGAGCAATTGCGGCAGGCCGTTGAGGATCGTAAAAATCCGACGCCGTCTCCTTCGGCGACATCCAATGAGATGACCTTGGGACAAGGGGATACGGAGAATAACGGGACGAATTCAAAAGGGGAATGAAGTGGAAACAGTCTGCAAGTTTGCGGGCTGTTTTCAGAAAGCGGGAATGATGAAAAAGAATGAAGTGTTTGTCGGACGTTGTGTCGATTATACCTATGATGGTCTTGGGGTTGTGCGAGATGATGATTTTGTCTTTTTTGTGTCAGGGCTGATCGTGGGTGAAGAGGCAAAACTGGCGGCTATGGCCATAAAGAAAAATTATGGCTATGCGCGGGTCGTTGAAATTTTAAAAGAAAGTCCGCATCGCAGAAATCCTGCTTGCTCAGCAGCCCATAAATGTGGGGGCTGTACGTTGATGCATATGGATTTTCAGGAGCAGAAGCACTTCAAAGAGAATAAAGTCAAGCGGTTATTTTTACAGAATGCGCACATGGATTTGGAAATCAATCCGTTATTGGAAGGTGAGAAAACGGCAGCTTATCGGAATAAGGTTCTTGTACCGGTGCAGGTACATGATGGGCATGTAAATATGGGTTTTTATCAACGACATTCCAATCGGATTATTCCGTTTGACAGGTGCATTGTGCAGACGGAAGAATCGAATGCGATCGTGCAGTTTTTGCGTGAGAAAATGGAAGCGTTGAGCTGTGGAGAAAATGTGCGGCATGTACTGGTCAAGCATGCGCATGTGACAAATCGCATGATGGTATGCTTGGTTGTGCGGCAGTATCCGTTTATCGGAATTGATGTTTTGCGACAAGATCTAGTGCGGAAGTTTCCGCAGATCACTTCTGTTTTGGCAATAGTGAATCGGCGGGAAGATAATGTCATCTTGAGCGGGGAAGAAATTGTTTTATATGGTGATGCATTTATTGAGGAAGAATTGATGGGCTGCAGGTTTCGCATCAGTGCGCGTTCTTTTTTTCAGATTAATCCTTATGCGACAAAGATATTGTATAAAAAAGTGCTGGAGATGGCTGATTTGAATGCACGGGAAACGGCCGTGGATCTGTATTGCGGTACGGGAACCATCGGCATTTTGATGGCGAAATGTGCAAAGGCGGTCTATGGTATTGAAATTGTAGAAGAGGCGGTTGCGGATGCGAAAGTGAATGCGGAAATCAACGGTATTCATAATATTCAGTTTATGGCGAAGGATGCTAAAAATGGAGCCATGGCGTTAATTAAACAGGGGATTCGTCCGCATGTGATTGTTGTTGATCCGCCGCGTAAAGGATGTTCAAAGGAAACTTTGGATGCCATTATCATGATGGCGCCGAAGAGGCTTGTGTATGTCAGTTGTGATCCGGCGACATTGGCAAGGGATTGTGCGTATATGCGAGGGAATGGGTATATGGTGCAAAGTGTTCAGCCGGTTGATTTGTTTCCAAATACGATACATGTTGAAACGGTAGCATTATTGTCCAAACTCGATGTCGATAAGCATATAGATGTTGAAATTAAGCTGGATGAACTTGATTTGACAAGTGCTGAAAGTAAAGCGACTTATGCACAAATCAAGGAATATATATTGGAAAAATTTGATTTAAAGGTTTCGACACTCTATATTGCACAGATTAAAAAGAAATGTGGAATTGTACTGAGGGAGCATTATAATAAATCAAAAAAAGAGAAACAGGTTATTCCACAATGCACACCGGAAAAAGAGGAAGCTATCATGGATGCTTTAAGGCATTTTAAAATGATTTAGTAGAAATGGAGGGTATTTATGAGATGGATAATAAAAATAATTTTGTTTCCAATTAGCTTGGTGTTAAGTATCCTCACTGCATTTCTGACATTTTTACTTGCCATAGGAACAACAATACTGTATTTACTAATGCTTATGTGTGTCGTTGTTGGGGTTGTATCATTATTTCAAAAGGTTTTTTTAATAGGCATAGAAGCATTGATAGTAGGATTCTTATTAAGCCCATACGGAATACCGATGGTTGGAGCAGCAGTTATAGCTTTTTTACAAGGGATCAATGAAGCAATAAAATCAATCTAAAATAAGAATATAAAAGAGCGATGGTAGATATAGAGAACATAGAAAGATCTAAATAATGGGTTTGGTTATTAACGTCTTACAACGTTGTTTATACTATCTAAAAATCAAATTATGTTAGGAGTTATTTTGATGGATGGAGTAAAAGAAATAATTTTGCAGACCAAGAATGTGGAATATATAAAGAGAAATTTAGGAAAAGAACAATGGATACAGGTATCCGGTCACAAAGATATGAATGGTGCAGATGCAGGATTTTGGTGTGGATTAGTTTCGCTAAATCATATAGATGATGTGTATAGTGATGTTGGGTGGGATGTTTCTGCTAACAAGCAAGGAAACCCCGGATTTGAAGGAAATGGATACGCATATGAGTATAAAGCGAATTTGCTAAAAGATGGTTTTGAATCTATTTTATATTATCGTGATTTTTATGGTGTTGAGGAAGATTATATTGAGTTATCACAGGAGTTTATCTTATTAAACAATTTTCGATATAACAAAAATAGTAAATCATATTGGGCTATGTATGAAAATGGGGAAAGTGAGGAAGCGGTTAAATATATTGATGATACAACGATTCAAATTAAAATGAAGTTTTTACGTAATTATTCAGCAGCAAAACAGATGGCAATTCTACTTTTTTTTGATATTAGAACTAAGTTTGATGGGAAAATATCTGATTTTGGACTAGAAGAGTTTAATATCGAATCTAAAGATAATGGTCTGTTTTATGGATTATGGGGCGGTGATATGAATTTTCCAACATATGTGTATAGTGTCTTAATGGGTAAAAAAATTCTTATGCCAGCGCCAATTGAGGAATGTGGTTATTGGCCGTATGAAAAAAAAGAAAGTTACGAGGACTTTATTATTGGTGTTGACGAGTTTGGAAAAGAGATTTTTAACACGTGCAATCCAGATAAGCTGAATAATTATTTTGGGTCTAATCCAGATGCTCCTATGTATTTAACACCAGTATTTTTTAAGCGTGATGTATTACAAAAATATGTAAATAAACCTGAGTTATATGAGATTAGAGATGGATATTTGAGTTGTCAATCATTATGGGGTATTGAAATAGATAATCATCATAAAAATTGTATAGCAGTTTATTTGGGCGATTTAGGAAGAGATTTACCTGAAAGTGAGCGTGGATACTGGAAAATTTACAATATAGTAGGTGAAGAAGGAGTAAGCCAGGTATCTTTCCAAAGGGATTTCTGTAATATATTTACGGAGTCAAATATGGAAGATCATAAATTTCAAGATCTTTATGGTTCTTTAATAAAGCAATGGAACGAAAAATATGGCTGGGATTTATATCTGCCATTATCTGCGGAAGATCAATATAATCTAACTCAAATTAGAATCCCGCTTGGGGAGAGTCAGCCAGAATTCGATCAATTAGTTTTGTCGTTAGTTAAAGTTTTGATTGATTCACTTAATGAAAAGCAATTAATCATTCCTGGAGATGTTCAAACTGATATTAAAGGAATAAGTAAACTTGAAAAATGGATGAAATCAAACGAGGCTGTTGGATATGAAAATCATATTAAGTTTTTAAGGGATTTACAGAAGTTAAGATCTACTGGATCTGGACACAGAAAAGGTAAGGAATATAGTAAGATTTCAAATACATTTGGCTTATTGGAAAAAAGTAAAATAGATGTATTCGAAGAGGTTCTTCGAAAATCAAATGATTTCCTGAAATATATGAAAACTACATTTTTAGATTAATTAGAAGCATGATGTAAAGAACAAGTAGGGCAAGAATTCTTCTTATATAGATACTTTATATTCTGCTTTAAACTAGGGATGGTACAGTATTCACATCATTCATACAAATTCCAGTTTTGTAAAATAAAAAATTTCATAAAAATGTTTAGCAAAGGCGATAGAGAAACTATCGTCTTTTTCTTTGCAAATTTTTAAGGAGGGAGGTGATCCTGTATGGACTTTGACTATTTCTATAACAGAGAAGCGGAAAGATTTAATTTCTTAAAAGTTCCGGAGATATTGGTTGATGGAGAAGAATTTAAGGGATTATCTGCTGAAGCAATTATCCTTTATTCTATGCTTTTGAAACGAACAGGAATGTCCTTTAAGAATAATTGGGTGGACAAGGAAGGCAGAGTATTTATCTATTTTACTGTTGAAGAAATTATGAGAAGAAGAAATATCTCAAAGCCGACAGCTATAAAAACATTAGATGAACTCGATATGAAAAAAGGAATCGGACTGATTGAAAGAGTAAGGCTTGGGCTTGGTAAGCCGAATGTCATATATGTTAAAGACTTTATGAGCATATTAGCGGTAAAAGAAAATGACTTTCAGAAGTCAAAAAACTTAACTTCAGAAGTAAAAGATTTTAACCTCAGAAGTAAAGAAAATGAACTTCAAGAGGTTAAGAATCTTGACTCTAACTATATAGAGAATAATAAGAGTAAGTATAGTAAGAGAGAATATAGTTTTGGTGAAAACGGGCTTGGAACATTTCAAAATGTATTTTTAACGGCAGAAGATATATCCGATTTACAAATCATAATGAACTCACAGCTTGATAATTACATTGAGAGATTATCTGCATATATCAAAAGCACCGGAAAGACCTATAAAGACCATAAGGCAACAATCCTTTCTTGGTTTTATAAAGATCAGGGAAGAAGCAAAGAAGTGAAAACATCAAATATCCCGACATGGGAAGAATATGATAAAGGAGAACACCTATGATGAAAGAATTAGAAAAAGTAATGATAGAAGATGTAGAGTATTCTTACGATCCTGAAAAAGAATATATCAAGGATGGACACGCATTTTGTAAAGTTTGTCATGAAAGAAAAGACGGAAAAGTGATGGAGTTCTTTGATAACAAGATGATATTTAAGATTTCTTGCAAATGCGATAGAGATAGAGAGGCAAGAGAAAAAGAAAGACAAAAGCAGATGGAGATTGAACGATTAAAGAGTAGCTGCTTTAACTCGATTATTCAGTGGTCATACACATTTGAAAATTATCAGGGAGAAGAAAATCAAAGCCTTATCATTGCAAAGAACTTTGTAAAAGACTATGAGGAAATGAAAAAAGAAAATATCGGACTTCTTTTTTATGGCTCAGTAGGTAGCGGAAAGACCTATCTTGCCTGCTCCATTGCAAATAGCCTTATTGAACAGTATCAAATAGGCGTTAAAATAAGAAATTTTGCACAGATTATCAATGAACTGCAAAAGGGAGGATTTGATTTTGACAAGAACGCATATATAGAATCGCTTGTGAATACTTCTGTTCTTATCTTGGATGATTTAGGAATTGAAAGAGATACAAGCTATGCTAAAGAGCAGGTATATAACATTGTTAATAACAGGTACTTAAAACAAAAACCGACTATTTTCACCACAAACCTTTCTTACGACACAATTGTAAATTGTACAGAAAGTGTGGAGTATCAGAGGATTTATTCACGAATTATAGAGATGTGTATTCCTGTTATGGTTGTAGGAGAAGATTTTAGAAAGGCTATTCAAAAGGATAAGCTGGCTCGTAATAAAGAGAGGTTACTGAATGGAGGTGAGAGAAGTTGATCAATGAAGAGATAGCAAGAAAAACACTGAATATGGAAGTAAGAGCTGCTAAAGTAACAGGAAAGCTAATTCTGAACTTATTAAAGAAACTGATGAAAGAGGCAGAGAAACTCGGAGGACTTGAAAAGCTCGTTAGTAGCAAAGGCAATGAAGTAAAGCTAAAAGATATGGTAAAAAAAGGACAGCTTGAGGAAATTCCGGTTGAAGAAGCGGAGCTGAAAGAACTGAAAAAAGAGCTAAATAGACACGGTGTTAAGTTTTCGGTGATGAAAGATAAGGAAACAGGTAAATTCTCAGTATTTTTCCAAGCCAAAGATATGAAAGTAATGGACAAAGCATTTAAGCACGCTCTTTCCGAATCAGAAAAGAAAACGGAAAGAAAGGAGTCCATTCATAAGAATATTGAAAAGTTCAAGGAAATGGCAAAGAACTCTGTTTCTAAGGATAAAGTTAAGAATAAACAGAAGGAGCAGAGCCTATGATAGATAAGATATTAAAGGACATCAAAGGCTTATTTAAGGTTCAAGATAAGGCAAAGTTTGTAAAACAAAACATTCCCTATCTTGCATTTTTCTATTTAGGAAACATCTTTTCCCATCATGTAAGAAGCTATGTTGGAGGAGATGTGATAGATAAAATATTTCAGGGAATATTGGAGCTTAACACAATGAGCTTTCTTCC
>CAUTVM010000063.1:0-10185 GCA_963541855.1 uncultured Erysipelotrichaceae bacterium | reverse complement strand
CGACCAATAAGAAAATAAGGCGTGAACCCTGAATTGGGTTTACGCCATTGACCGCATAACAAAGCGGTTTTTCTTTATTCTCATGCTAGTGTTATAAAAAATGTTATAACTTTTATACCTGAAAACACATAAAAAATACCCGCCGCAAGGGTAAGGCAGCCTTTTGGCTGTTACTTTGTCAACCGACTGAGCAAGGTTACTCGTGCTCAATTACCTTATTTGTTCTAAAGAACGCCTTATTCCCTGCACTTGTTAAATCCAGCCCCTCAATTGGAAGTTTCACTCTAATATGTTATTTTGAACCCAGCTTAGAAAGCAACGTGATTGTCTCGACCGTATTCAAATTATCCAGCCCATAATTCAAGTCCTCTTTAATAAGAGGAATGTTGAAATATATAGCCTTGAGCCATTGCCCATTTTCTTTTTTATTTTTGTGGATTTCAATTTTATTTATTAAGGACTCGATAATGCGATGTTTTTCCTGATTATTAGTTAGAGAAAACAGCTTTTCAAAATTCATTAAAATCTTGTATATATTATCGCTGGAAATCTTGTCGGTTTCAAGGCTTTGTTTTCGTCTATTGGCATCCCCTAAAGAATTGATATTTTCACTGTTTCTCTCTTGATTAACTTTAGTCGTTTCCACACTTTTAACCCTGCAAACGGATGGTGAAAACAAAAATGCATTATGATATAAAAATGCCACGCTTCTTCTCGTGACATTTTATGCTTAGCTTACTTTTGATTCTGCAATGTAATAATGATTGCCACTATGGATAAAATAACGGCCATAACGGAAACCAGCAGCGACAAATATACTAACGATTCTCTCATGTTCCCATATTACTTCGGCATACGACCGATTTCAATGCGCCATGGATAACGCGTGCCAATATTATATGCCCGTGCAAAGTTTCCCTGATTAATCGCGATGCCGACATGATCCATGGAATTGATATACAGCAACGGCTCCCCGATTTCAACTTCCGTAAAAGTATTGGCATACGTAATAAACGAATGATAAACCCGTTTATTTTCATGAAAAATGCTGACATCCACCAATTCGCCGGCAACGACGCCAAGCTTTTCAAATACGGAACTGCTGATATCCGTCCACAATGAACCAAAGCGAACATCCAATGTTGCAATCGTTCCGATAATGCGGCCATTTTCATATTTCGCCGCATCCCCTTCCAGAAGAATAATATTTTCAGCCGCATAAGAAAGTCCCACACCATCAAACGGTACTTTACCGGAAGCGACCAGAGCACCTGTATAAGCATATACATCACGACCATGAAACGTAAACTGCTTTTCACTGTTCTTGCGCCGGCCGACAGCTTCAGAAATTTCGCGAACTTCTTCAATGCCCATTACCCGGCTGATATGCGTCAATGTCCCATTATCCGGCGTCACGATAAACTGCCCCCCTTTGGTACGAGCAACAACCGATTTACGTGCCGAACCGACACCGGGATCAACAACCGAAACAAATACCGTCCCGGCTGGCCAATATGGAACGGCCTGCAATAAACGATACGAAGCTTCAAACGTATCGTAAGGCGGAATTTCATGCGTCAGATTATAGATTCGCAAAGCCGGATCTACCGTTAACGCAACGCCCGTCATCGCCGCCACTGCGCCATCTACCAAACCGAAATCCGATTGAAAAACAAGTAACTGATTTGTCTCATTCATATTTTTTTCTCCAAAAGAACCACCCAATCTTTTCCTGTATCAATTTTATACTTCTGCATGAAACGATCCTGATTGCAATCCAGGCACAAAAACATAGATGAACCGCAATATAAAACCGGATCTCCTTTTTTTACAAAGCCAAAACTTTTCGCAAACGGAATCGTCTGTGTAAAAGCAATTTTTTCATTATGCCAAATCGTAACATTGACCTGATCGCCTTCCGAAAAGCCAATGGACTTCCACTCCTCATTGGTAATATTAAATTGAATACCGCCAAAATGTTTCAGCCCCGTCATGATAAAACCTTTTGCATAAAAAGGCTTCAGTATCGGGCGCAAATGATACTCCGGACATTCGACAATTTCTTCAACCGGGTATGACGGGCCGACTTGCTCAAAGGTGATCTTGCCGCTGGCCAACTTTGCCGCACAATAGCCGAACAAATCGCGGCCATGAAAAACAGAAACAGATTCCTTAGGCCGATATTGATTGACTTCTTCATCAATCTGACGAATGCTTTCGATTCCTATCTTGTGCTTCATATGTGTCAGCGAACCATTATCCGGCGTTACAACATAATTTCCATCCTGCAATCGGGCAACACTTGCACGACGCGCTGTTCCCACACCCGGATCAACAACCGAAACAAAAATTGTTCCTTGCGGCCAATAAGGTTCCACCGTATACAAATTCAAAGACGCTTCCCAAGGATCAAAGTTTTTAATGACATGGCAGCTGTCTTCAATTTCCAGTTCACGATCCACACGCTTGATAACGCCTTTCATCTCGGCAACTGCCGGCCACTCTAATGAAAAATCTGTCTGTAGTACAATGATCGGTTTCATCTTCCCCTCCGTAATTCAATGGACCAATTCGGCCCAAATCCAATGCCATATTGATCGCGAAAAGAACCTTGTGATACAGCCAAGGCAATCATCATCAACTCATTGTTATATACAATCGGTTCCCCTTTTAATACCTTGCCAAAGCTTGTATCAAAACGAATATCCCGATCAAGACGAATGTTTTCCCCTTCACGGATCGTTACCCGCACGTTGGCGCCATATGAAAAACCATGCGACAAAAGCTTTCGCGTTTCAAGCGAAGTAAATAAATTTCCGAAATTCGGATCATCAATCGTCACTGTCCCCTTGGCAAAACCATCTTCATAAACTGCGCCCGGTAATGGCAAAGCAACGATTTCCCGCGGTTCATAAGCCGGGCCGATTTCTTCAAAGCTGATCTGTCCGGAAGCTAATTTAGCCGCACAATAGCCAAATAAATCCCGCCCATGAAAGACAGCCGTTTCATCTGTGTCGGCTTGATGAAGACGATTGCGCGCTTCATCAATTTCATGCACGGCGGCAATACCATACGCGCTGGCCACATGTGTCAGCGAACCATTATCCGGCGTTATAATATAATATCCATTTTGTGTCCGTGCCGCGCTTGCCCTTCGGCTTGTACCGACGCCGGGATCGACAACCGATACGAAAATCGTTCCCTTGGGCCAAAACCTAAGCGCTTGAAAAAGACGATAGGAAGCACTCCATATATCAAACTGCGGCAGTTCATGCGTACTGTCCATGATTTCAATCGAACGATCCACCGCTTTTACAACACCGTACATCGCCGCCACCGTAGAATCTTTATAGCCGAAGTCTGTCTGAAAAACTAACATATGTAATAATGGCTTCATCTGTATCATTTCCTCTTATCTAATAAACGGATTGAAAAAATAAGAATGATTAATTTCAAAGCGCACATATAAAGAACCGCATAAAATCAAGGCACTGATCAAAATTGAAATATAATCCGCCATGCCCAGCGGCTTACGAGCATACCATGTACGCGTTTTGTACTTACCGAATCCACGTAAATCCATCGCATTGGATATCAGTTCAATCCGATCCATGGTTGTAAAAATCAATGGAGCCAAAATGCTCGAAGCGTTTTTTATACGACTGCTGAGACTTGCCTTCTTCGACATGTCAAGACCGCGCGCCTCTTGTGCTAACTTGATTGTGTCATAATCACGTGCCACATCCGGAAAATAACGAAGGGTTAAAGATAAGGATGTTCCGATTTTATAACTGACGCCGATACCGGACAATGATGAGGCAAACTCACTTGGATTTGTCGTCAAAATGAAAATCATGCCTAATGGAATCGCACTGAAGTACTTACAGAACTTTGTCAGCTCATAAAACAACTGTTCCTGTGTCCAGACATAAGGACCGGCGATGGCCAACAGGTCATGCTTTGTGCCATAAATACGAACACCATATTGCGGATCAAACAAAAAAGTCAGAAGGAAATTTGTAAACAAAAAGATAAGCACATATGCAAACATCAGTTTTACCTGCGAAAAACGGATTTTTGCCACCAGCATCAAAACATAGGACAACGCCATGATACATAGAATAACGCGAATATCATAAGTAAACATGACGGCGCTTGTCAGCAACAGAAAACATATCAGCTTCGTTACACCGCTGAGCCGATGCAGAAATGTATCCAGCTGTGCGTAAGAAAAAGTTTTCAGCTTCATGCCAGCATATCCTTTCGTACATTCTGATCATATTGAATGAAATATTCCACAAACTTCAAAGGATCTTTTAGACCTGCGCGCTGCGAAAGTTCCAGTAAAGACGTGATTTTCAGATTCGCTTTTCTGCTCAACTCGCGATCGGAAAGTACCTGATATGCCTGCGTATCTGCAAGAATCTTGCCATCACATAAAGCAATGGCACGCGCTGTATATTCCAGCATCAGATGCATATCATGCGTGATCAGAATAATCGTCTGCCCCGTTTCATTCAGTTTCTTCAAAAATTCCATAATCTCGCTGTAATGGCGATAATCCTGCCCCGCTGTCGGTTCATCTAAAATCAAAATTTTCGGCTGCAGTACAAGAATAGATGCGATGGTCACCCTTTTTTTCTGACCATAGCTAAGTGCTGAAACAGGCCAGGTTTTAAACGGCAATAAACCACATATTTTCATAACCCGGCTGACGCGGCGATCAACTTCCGCTTCTTCTACTTTCCGAATACGCAAGCCAAGCGCAATTTCATCATAAATTTTGGTTTTTGATATCATCTGATTGGGATTTTGCAGTACAAGTCCGATTTTCTCCGCCCGCTCGCTGATCGTCAACCCGGAAAGATCCTTCCCTTCCATCGTGACAGTTCCCGCATCCGGTTTAATAAACCCCGTCAATATTTTAGATAAAGTAGATTTTCCGGCACCGTTTTTTCCTACGACACTGACAATTTCCCCAGCACAAATATCCATCGACACATGCGACAAGATCGGCCGGATACCATCGTAACTGAAAGAAATATCCCGGATTTGTAAGAGCGGCTTATTTTCTTTCGGCGCCAGAGACTCGCTTTGGGTATTGTACCAGGCGGCCAAAGGCTCTTTAATTCCCGAAAGATCCATCACCTGTAAATCTTCCGGATGCATCTGCGGCGTAATGGCAACGCCCGCATAGCGGCAAGCCGTCAGGTATAACGGTTCCCGTAAGCCTTCTTTTGCAAGAGCGGCACTCGCCAACACTTTATCCGGCGTATCATCCATAACAATTTTTCCATCACGCATTAAAACAATGCGATCCACATGCCGATGCAATACGTCTTCCAAACGATGTTCTACAATAAGAATTGTTTTACCCGCATGACAGAGTTCATCAATCAGCTCAATCGCCACCTGACCTGTCGCCGGATCCAGATTAGCCAACGGTTCATCAAACAGCAGAATATCAACGTCATCCACCATAACGCCAGCCAGTGAACATCTTTGTTTCTGGCCGCCCGAAAGCTCATGGGGATCATGGCTGATCAGTTTCCCCAGTCCCACGCGATTCGCCATATCAGAAACCTGTTCTTTCATCCGCTTCTGCGGAATACAGTCATTTTCCAGCGCAAACGCAATATCTTCGCCGACATTCAGTCCGATAAATTGTCCATCGCTGTCTTGCAGCACAGTGCCCACCTTGCGTGAAAGCTCAAATAAATTTGCCGGCGCATGGATGCCGCCAATCATCAGCTCGCCTCTGATTTCACCCCTGTAGGCATTCGGAATGAGGCCGTTAATACAGTTCCCCAGCGTCGATTTCCCGCTTCCGCTTGCGCCCGCAATCAAAACTTTTTCACCACGATGAATGGTTAAATTAATATTTTTCAAGGTCGGTTCAGCCTGCGAATAATATTGAAACCAAAAATTTTTGAACTCAATCATGATCTCATGCATGGTTTACCCTTTCTCAAGAGCTTCATCCACCTAAAAAGCAGAAATGATCATTCATTCCCGCTTTCAGAAAAATGGTTTACTGGTTTTTAGAAAGTGTTCCTTTACCCACCTTTGAAGCCGCATAGAGCTTTAATAAAAGACCGCCGATGATAATCGCCGACAGGAAATCAGCGACAAACGCCACACCGCCTTGAGTAAAAACCTTACCTGCCGGTTCGGCATAAAGAACGATATCCAAAACAGGCGCAATCAGTATCCATGAAATACCCTGACCAAGCAAGGTCCACAAACCGAAAGATTTCATTTCACTGCTTCCAAACTGACCATTTTCAACACTGCCGGCAACTTTCTTGAAACAGAAACCGGTAATCAATGCGCTGACGCCGGAAGCGACAATCCAGCTCCACCATGGCGCTCCAAACGCAATGAAATCATTGAGCGAATGTCCGATAAAAGCAATCAGAAAACCGCAAAGCGGACCGTATAATGCAGCGAAAAATCCCGAAATGCCATAAGCAATCTGCAGATTGGTCTCCGGAACCGGCGAAGGAATCTTAACAAACATAAATAAAACAAGGAACAATGCCGCGCCTAACCCCGTTGCTACAATCGTCTTTGTAGAAGAATTGCTGTTCATAAACCTTCCCCCTTTTCAAACAAGCTTGATTATACCATGCTCTTTATGCAAAACCGTATTGACTTCATATTTTTTTACGATGTATTTTAGAAAGCTGCGGCTGAATTTCCAAAGTTTTCATAACCGTTCCGGCAGGAGAATGAATAACCTGCATAATGCTTTCCGATACCGCCGCGATCGAAAGACTGCCCTCTTCCGGCATAAAATCGGCATGACGATATAACTCCGTATCGGTCAAATCCGGCAAGATGGTACATACACGCACGCCAAACTTTCGGTTTTCAGTAAATAGACTATTGGAAAAAGACAATAAGCCCGCTTTTGCGGCCGCATATACCGCACCATGAGCTGCATCATGTAAAGCACAGGCACTGGATATATTGATAATCATGCCTTTCTGCTTTCGCAAGCAACGAATCAGTTTCCCGCACAGGAGCATCGGAACTTCCAAATTCAAACGAACCATTTCCTGAATCTGCAGCGAAGAAATTTCTTCATGCATGCCATAATATGCACAACCGGCATTATTGACCAATAAATCCACGCGATCCATATGCTTGTTCAGCCACGTGAAAAGCGCACGTGTATCCAGAAGATCCAGCTCTACTTTCGCAAATAGAAATTCCTGATCAAATGTTCGCCCAATGCCATATACAAGCCAGCCTTCTTCTGTCAGCTGATTGGCAAGCTGGCGGCCGATGCCGTGTGAAGCGCCCGTTACAATTGCCGTTTTATTCATTGTTTCTATCCCTTTCCTTGAAAATCTTCTCTTTTTTTACTTTTTGTTCCAAAGCGGTGCAGATCGTTGATTCCATCTCTTTGATCAATTCTTCAGGATAATGTGCATAACCTTTTGTCGTCTGAAATGGGTATTGTACGCAAGCGCGATCTGCAAAAGAGCGCCGCATTCCGGCAAGATAAACCGTTGAAAGACGAAATGTTCCCACACTGAAATCCATGATGCGCGTACAGTCGATTGTCTTCAGCGTTTCCTCTACCATCTCCATATAGCTCCGCTTCCATTGGGGAAAATGAATGACCGGATCGAAGCATAAGCGCACCGGATATCCTTTTTGCAGACAATTCTGAGCCGCCTGCAAACGTTGAGCCAGGGGTGGTGTTCCCTGTTCCGCCCAACGGATCAACCGATCCGGAGACAACGTATATGCGACAATCGTTCCACTTTGTGCATATTGATCAGAAAATACTGCACTGTTTGCGCATTTTGTGCGAATTTCAATTTGCAAATCCTCATGTTCAGACGCAAACCGCATCCATTCTTCTATATATCGAAGCCAAGGCTCCAAAGGCACAAGATCACATTGATAAGTTAAAGAAAGATACGTACTCCCTTTTTTCAACTCCGCCTCGACAGCGGAAAAATAATCTTCCAAGTTGACAAACACCACGATATAAGCGGAAAGAAACATACCTTTCAGCCAACAATAATCACAGTCATAAATACAATTCAGTACGCAATTGGCAACCACAAACCGATGTCCAAAGTCCTGACATACCGGAGAAGCGGCATACAGATATTCTCCTTTTTTTTCAGCAAGAATCAGCGCCTGATGTTTATGCTGCAAAGCATAAGACTGCCTCGGACGATTAAAAATATCCATATAACGGGCAATCATGACAATATGCGCATGTGGAAAATACGCAAGAATGCGCTTTGTTCGAGGATGATTTTGAATTCCGCTTTCGACATAAATCGTTTCAAAACGATCAGCGCGAAACCCGTGTACAGAGTTCATGCAATATCTTCTTTCCTTCTTCTTTATTATTGATGCGATACAGACGTTCTTCCAAATCCGTAATCGGAATGTGCATCTTTCGTGCATATCGTATCATCTGCATGGCCTGATGGCGCATGGTTACACTGATGGGAATATTTTCAGCGAGGATGTCTGTTGTATTTTCCTGATTCTTTTCTTCTTGCAGAAGATGATAAAAAGCAGATATATAAGACTGTGCCTGTTGCAGATGCTGTGCGGATAATGCCGTCAGTTTGGCGGCTGATATTGTTCCGGGTTCCCCATGATCACTGATAAAACGCATGAATAACATCTGATCCGGCCGCAAAAACATAGAACCGGCCATATATAATCCCGCGCTTTCCATATCATATACACTTCCATCCAGCTTCTGCCCTGTATATAAGCTTTCCCCGGATACAAAATGAATCGGCGCTGTGGGCAGGCTTAAGAAAACATCCGGGTAATATGTTCGGCCATCAGCCATATTGGTAATTTGATCGGTGACATAAACATAATCTTTGTTGAGCGGCCGCAGCATAGCTCCACTGCCATACATGATCATGCCTTGAATACTTCGCCCACGTGATAATACGGCGGCAGCAAATGCAGCGGTATATAAAACGCCCGTTCCACAAATCAAAAGACAGATTTCATTATTTGCAAAGCAGCGATGACCAAAAACAGTTTTCATCGGTTTCATGCGCATGCTTTCAATGAGCGGCTTAGCTTCAGCGTACAATGGACAGAATATATAAAGCATATGTTTATCCCCTTGCCTGTAAATATTGAATCAGCCAACAGCCTCCAAAATATAAAAATAACAAGGTTATATAAATGCATGCATGGCGTTTCCATGTTAAAGAAAGATAACCGATAAATTCTCTGATCATGGCATTTAACGTAAAATACCATTTTGTCTTCGCCCCATATCCGGCACATATAATCTTCTGGCGGCGGGCAATCATCAAAGCGCGAAAAACATGAAATGAAGTTGTCACAATAGCGATACGCGGCTTTTCCATTTTCATCTTCTGACGGGAAAAAGAAATATTTTCCCATGTATTCCGCGATTGATCTTCAATCAACATACGGGCAGGATCAAATCCGTGTGCGGCCGCATACAATGACATAGCTTTCCCTTCCGGCATGTCTTCACCCTTTCCCTGCCCGCCGGACAGGATCAAAACAGCGTTCGGATTTTTTTCCGCAAGACGCATGCCGCGCTCTATGCGATTGGCAAGTAGCGGCGGCACTTCGGTACCGAAAATACCGGACCCTAAAACAATGATATAGTCAAAATGATGATTTTCACGAATGTGCCATAAATTCATCAATCCCGAAACAACATACATTGTTAACAGGAACAGAATATATGAAATGCCGATCATCAGCGCGGAATAAACAGTATCTACTATCGGTAAATTTTTCGGAAACATAAAAGCGGGGTGAAAAATTAAAATAATCAACAGCAGGGCAAAACCGATCGAGAGCATGTTTCGCCAATGCAAACCTTCTTTGCGGATTAATTTGATCCCTTCACAAAAAAACACAAAGAGGATTATCACAGGCAGCGACAACAGAAAAATTGCGGCCAAGGAGCCGAAAAATAAAATAATGAAATATAGTATCGGCAACTCTTGTATTTGTTCAGAAAAATACGCCAAAAGAAAAAAGGCAAAAGCGGCCAAAATGAGTAAAACGCATAGAAAAGAAAAACCGCTCCAAAGCGTTTGTCTTTGAAATAACATCATAAAAATAAAAAACAAAACAGAAAAGAATACGATACTGATGCCGATTGCAGGCAACATATGGACATTCATCGTTTTCCCTCCC
>CAUTVM010000062.1:0-10342 GCA_963541855.1 uncultured Erysipelotrichaceae bacterium | reverse complement strand
ATTTTTGTATCCGCATCGTCAATTGATCAATCCCTGTCCGCTTCACATTGGAAACCGCCACAAGCATATCGAGTGTCAGTCCGGTCACCTTTTGAATTTGTTTGATCTGATTGATCATCGCATTTCTGGACAATTTATCCGCTTTTGTACATGCCGCAAGAATCGGCAGATTGATTTCTTTGGCCGCCTGAATCATGGTTAGATCATCCGCTGTCGGAAGGCGGCGGATATCCAACACCAAAACCAGTAGTTTTAAGTTTTTCCGCTGTGCAAAATACGGTTCAAGCAAGGAGCCGAATTCCATCGCCCGCCTGATGCCGCCTTTGGCATAGCCGTAACCGGGGGCGTCCGTCAAGATCATCCGTTTATCGACCGCAAAAAAATTCAGCAAAACTGTTTTCCCCGGCGTCTTGCCCGTATAAGCAATATTCTTACGTCCGCAGATCGCGTTGATCAAACTGCTTTTTCCGGCATTGGAGCGACCCGCAAACAACACCTCCGGAAGTTCGGAAAGCGGCCATTGTTCCTGCGTGGCGGCGGAGCCGAGAAACTGCACTTCATGGTACTGCATCAGTGCACCAAAGCATCTTTGAGAACCTGATGAATATTATCCACCAAGGTAAAGGTCATTTGCTTACGAACCACTTCCGGAATATCTTCCAGGTCTCGTTCATTTCCTTTCGGAATCAATAAATGCCGGATACCGGCCCGATTTGCCGCTAATGATTTTTCACGCAGACCTCCGATCGGCAGCACATTTCCTCGCAAGGTCACTTCTCCCGTCATAGCAAGATCGGCATATGCCGGGGTATTGGTAAGTGCTGAAACAATGGCGGTTGTCAAGGTGACACCCGCCGAAGGGCCATCTTTCGGCACCGCTCCTTCCGGGACGTGAATGTGAATATCATGGGTATCGAAAAAGCCCGGATCAATATGCATTTCATCCGCATGTGCCTTAACATAATCCAAAGCGATAGAGGCACTTTCCTTCATCACTTCACCAAGTTTGCCGGTCAAGATCAGATGTCCCTTCCCTTTAAACGAATTGACTTCAATCTGCAACGTATCGCCGCCAAAACTTGTATAGGCCAAACCGGTCACACAGCCGATCTGGTTCTTTTTTTCTTTCATCCCATATGCAAATTGTTCTTTACCAAGCCACTCTTTGATGAGAGGGTCATTGATCGTTATACTCTTTTTTCCATCTTTCAAAATCGCCAATACCGTTTTGCGGCAAAGCGAAGCAATTAAACGTTCCAGCTGCCGCACACCCGCTTCCCGCGTATAGTGGCGAATCAAAAAGAGTATCTGCTTTTCTTTCAAATGGAATTGAGATGCTTTCAGACCATTATTTTTTAATTGCTTGGGGACAAGATAATCCTGTGCGATATGTACCTTTTCAATTTCCGTATAAGATGGAAGCTGAATAATTTCCAGACGATCCTGCAAAGGCGCCGGAATATTTTCCAGATAATTGGCGGTCGCAATAAACAGCACCTGTGAAAGATCATAGGGCTCCTCCAGATAATGATCGGAGAAAACTTTATTCTGTTCCGGATCGAGTACTTCCAGCAAAGCGTCACCGGGATCTCCTTTGTAATCGGAACCCATCTTATCAATTTCATCAATCAGAAAGACCGGGTTGATGACTTCGGCCTTTTTCATGCCTTGTATGATACGCCCCGGTAAAGAGCCTAAATAAGTCCGACGATGACCACGAATTTCTGCTTCATCACGTACCCCGCCCAAACTCATCTTAACAAACTTACGATCCAACGCCCGGGAGATTGACTTTGCCAATGATGTTTTGCCTACGCCTGGCGGCCCCACCAAACAAAGAATCGGTGAATTGAGATTCCCTGTCATTTCTTTGACGGCCAGATATTCCATGATGCGATCTTTTACTTTATCCAGACCATAATGATCTTCGTCAAGAACGGCACGTACATGCTGCAGATCATCATTATCTTTTGTTTTTTGCCACCAGGGAACGCGCAAAAGCCAATCCAGATATCCTAACTGGACGCTTGCCTCCGCCGAACCCTGCGGCAGCATATCATAGCGGCGCAATTCTTCCAATGCCCGATCCTTCACATGCTGCGGATAAGGATTGTTTTCAATTTTTTCACGAATTTTCTGGGAATCACCGGCCGCACCGCTATCCCCAAGCTCTTCACGGATCGTCTTCAATTTTTCCCGCAAATAATATTCTTTCTGCCCCTCATCAATATGTTCTTTGACTTTGGTATTGATCGTCTCTTCAATTTCGCTGATCTTTTTCTGCTTTTCCAATTCCGCCAGAATCTGTATCATCCGTTCATTGACAGACAATGTTTCCAGAAGTTTCTGTCGTGCGGAAATCGACATCGGAAAATACTGGGCAAACTGATCGGTCAAAATCTCCGCCGAGACGCCGGCACTTAATTGCGTGATGATCGCCTGGGGAAAAGCTTGCGACAAATTGGAAATTTTCTCAAAGGCGGTAATAATCTTTTTTACCAAAGCCATTTCTTCAATCGCTTCTCCCGCCTGATCTTCCTGTATGTCCACATCCGCCATCAGCATATCGTCTTTTTCTTCCAGAAGAACAAGCTTTGCCCGCTTCATACCGGTAAAAGTCACGCGCATAAAGCCGTCCTTCCGGCGCACACTTTTAAGCTTGCACAAAGTGCCCATCGTAAAAAGATCCTTCTGATGCGGATCATCAACCATCACATCATTCTGACAGACAACCCACACCATGGAATCATACGAAGTTCCGGACGCATCAACAGCACAAATTGATTTTGCCCGCCCAACCTCAATCATGATATCCTGACCGGGAAAAATAACAATTCCGCGCGTTGCGACTGCCGGCACATGAACTGTAGTTTTTGCACGCATAGCGATACTCCTTTCATAAAAGCAAAATAAGACGCTCTTTTGAAGAACAGCAGCGTCTCATCGGTTTATCTTTTCTATATCCCGGATTTACTTTTCATCTTTTTCTGCATTCTTCTCAATAAAATCAAAAGCCATCTGATTACGGATACCCTCAGAAATATAAGCGGGATCAATCAATTTTTTTACCTTTTCAATATCCATTTTGTAGGTATCGGCAATATTTTGATATTCCTTTTCCAAAGCCTCTGCACTTGGCTGCAAATTTTCCAATTCGGCAATCTTTGTCAGAATCAAACGCGTACGTACATTGCGTTCCGCGTCTTTCCGCAAGCTTTCCTTAAAAGCTTCCATAGTCATGCCGGCATATTTTAAGTACAAGTCAAGCGTCAAACCCTGCTGCTGAAAGTACTGACGACGACTGGCGATCATATCATCAACCTCGCGATCAATCAATACCTCCGGCAGAGCAATCGCAGAAGCAGCGATCAGCTGATCTGTTAAATGCTCTTGCGCATCATGCCGTGCTTTTTCTTTCTTACTTTCTTCAAGACGGGAGCGGATCAGTTTCCGCAGATCTTCCAGCGTCTCTACACCGGGCGCGTTGATATCCTTGGCAAAATCATCATTGATTTCCGGCAGAACTTCATGTTCAACACGGTTGATATGTACTTTAAAAACCGCTTTCGCCCCACGCAGCGCTTCATGATAATAATCTTGCGGGAATGTTAATGAAAGCTCCTTATCCGCCCCGGCCGCTAAACCGATAAGCCCTTCTTCAAAACCCGGAATGAACGAATGACTGCCCAGTTTCAGATTATGATTTTTTCCGGTACCGCCCTCAAAAGGTTTCCCGTCAATGAGCCCTTCATAGTCGATGTTGATCGTGTCTCCCTCTTCCGCCGCTCCTTCTTTCTCTTCCTTATCAGCATATTGTTTCTGCATACGTAAAAGCTCAGCCTGCACCTCTTCATCTTTGACGACTGTATCCGTCTGCGAAAGCTTTAAGCCCTTATATGTGCCGACTTCTACGGAAGGCTGGATGGCAAATTCAAATGTCAAAACGGCATGTGACGCATCCATTTCCTTAATATCCAGCTGCGGTTGTGAAATGGGTGTCAGCTTATTTTCCTTCATGGCTTCCAGCATCCATGTGTTGGCATTTTCTTCAATCGCTTCAAATTCCCGCTGCCGCGCCGGAATCATTTTTTCCAGCATTTTAACCGGGATTTGTCCTTGACGAAAACCCTTGCACTTCGTTTTGGCGCCCAGTTTCTTAAAGGCTTTATTTACCGCATTGTTCCAGTCTTCTCCCTCTACGACAACGCGCAGGACTCCGGTTGATTTTTCATTTAATTTCCATTCTGATACCATTGCGCAAAACTCCTTTCAAATCAATTCCCGATCAGTATAACAGAGAACCATCGCTTCGACTACTAGACAGCTTCAGTTGCTTCAATCATTTTTTTCGCCTGCTCATATGTTTCACGATCCTCCATCATTGTACAGATCGCTTGTATGTTTTCTAAAACAAGCATTTCGGCTTCTTCTTCCTCAATCGCTAACGGTAAACGCATGAACGCTTCATGAATGAGACGGCCGCGCGCCATTTCCTTTAAACCGGGATTACGGGCAAGAGCACTTTCCAATAAAGTCAATGCCTTTTGTACCCCGATCTGACGTGCAACAGGCGTAACGGCATCCGCATAAAAAGTGTAGAATAAACCGTTTTGTGCATAGGCGAATTCATATGGCACGGCCTGATCCGCCAAGGCGTCGATCATCATAGCCGCCGCTTCCGGATTAGGATCCCGCTGCAGCCAAAAGGCGATATCCCTTTCATAGGCGCGCAGATTACGTTCTCCTAAAGCCGTTACCGCGATCATTTGCCTCTCTTCATCCCCTTCCAGCATTGCCATGAGCTGTTCATCGGAAAAAGAAACGGCAGCGGTTGTTTTTGCGTGCACCCTTATTTCTCGCTGTGCTTTTTGCAGAAATTTTTCAAATGCGGATGGAATATAAGGCATTTCCATCTCTTTGCGAACGAGAAAAGCCGCCTGATCAAATTCTTGTTTTTTTAATGCCTGCTCTATTTCCCGCTGTATCTGATCATAATAATTCATCGCTTTTCCGCCTTGTTGAAAAGAATAAAACACCGCTTGAGACTGACGGTGTTTTTCTGGTGTCCTGGACGGGATTCGAACCCACGACCGTCCGCTTAGAAGGCGGAAGCTCTATCCAGCTGAGCTACCAGGACAGTACGTATATTTATAGCAGAAATCCGCATTTTATACAAGATTTGCATGCTTTTCTTCACGCAAAAGACATGCCTTGCTTCTTACCTTCCGAAAGCTGTGGAAATATAATATGCCAGAAAATACAAGGCGAAGATGTGGGATGGATAAAAAACATAAAAGAAATACTTTGAACCCCCGCCCCGTTTACCGTTATAAAGCATAATGAGAAAGATGGAAAAGACCATCATCCATTCATAGTTCGTACTGAACAGTCCGGTAAATTGAAAGCCTGTGGCAAGCAGTGAAACACATGCAATGGCGACATACTGTGCCCATCTTTTTTGGCGTAAAAGATACAGCGCAACACAAAGCGCGACGGCAAGCATGCCCCCATCTCCCGTACTATAGGAAGGAAGAATCAATGACACTCTGGCAAGCAGAATATTATAGCTTTGCACGGCCAATATGGAGAGCACCATGGGCAATGCCGGAAGAAGAAAAAACAGAAGCCCTTTGATGATCTTTCCATCTTTCATTTTTTCAATACCATACATGACAACGGCGGAAACAAACATCGTACAAAAAGCATTATTTGTTAAAACGACGTCTTGAAGCGGAAAGAAGGTCATGATCACCTGGTTTGCAATTCCCATCAATACCGAACTGACGCCCAGACGGAGCAAGTATTTTTTGCGATCATGCGTATAATGAAAGCCTTCTGCACACATAAAAAGAAAGATGGGAAGCACAAGTCTTCCCAGCATGCTCATCCATGTCAGGTCGAATTTTGCTATAAAAAGAAACATCTGATGGATATGATCGAATACCATCAACAATATGGCAATTATTTTCAGCTGCTCACCGGTAATTCCAAAATCCTGTTCACGCATTGTATTTCTCCCTTTTTATAAATATGTCATCCGATGCGCCTGAACGCCATCTTCCCCAACCTCCAAAATCATATATGACGGACCATGGCCATCGCGTGGAAAGCGGATACTGCTGGGATTCAACAGCCGGATTCCATCGACCGTTTGATCCATATATACATGTGTGTGACCGAAGCAGACAATCGTACATTGCTGCTGATGCGCAAACTGTACAAGACGGTCGCAGTTTGATGCGTAATGCAGATAACGATCGCCATGCACGAGCAAAAAACGATGTCCCGCCAAAGTGATCGTTTGATATGCAGGATATTCCTGATAGGCGTCGCAATTTCCTTGTACATTGATCCATTGCCGCATATAGCCGCTTGGCAATTCGCTGTCTCCACAATGCCAGAATATATGGATTTCCGGATGCAACAACGGCAGTTTTTCTAAAAAAGAAATATCCCGATGGCTGTCAGACAGCAGAAGAACCTTTTCCATGGACTCCATTTTATAACAGAATTTGAAAACGTCCACAACAGCGTATTACAATAAAGAACATGGACATGAACTTGATACAGATATGCGCTGATTTTTATCGGCCGGCCTGCATTTTTTTATTCCTGATGATCATCATCTTTCTTTTTACGGTCTCCATCCTGTGGCGACATGTTCAAGGACTGCTGAAAAATTTAAACCATATACGTACAAAAGCAGATCTTTCACTGACGCTGATGAAAAAGATACAGCATAAGCTGCGTCTGTTTCAAAAAAAGAAAAAAAAGCCGGGCACAACGCACAGTCTGTTTCAGAATCTGCTGCTGTTTTGGAGCATTTGTAATACTTTCCGTGGTGAAAAAAAGAATGCAAAAGCGGATCGCAAAACAAATCGCAATCGTTACCGCCGCGATCTGGTCAATACTCTGTTACACCACGCGAATATCTTTTAAATCAATGCGTTTTAGCGCATCAATACGCGATCTTCATGCGCCTGCTTTTCCATATATTGCGCAAATGTCTGTTGATTCTCATGCAGTTTATGGGCCAGATCAAAGCCGATATAGCGAAGATGATACGGCTCCTTTTCACGATCTTGAACAAATCCATATTCCCATGCGTGTTCTGCAAGCCACTCCGCCTGCCAGGTCTTTTTAAAGGATATGTCCTGTATCCCTTTTACAACCACGTCTACTGAAGTACCCAGCTGATGCTCATCCTGCCCCGGCGCATAGGTCCGCTTGGATAATGCCTCTTGTTGCTCATAAGAAATATATCCTCTGTCCACCTGCAAACCGCCCCAGGCATCCGTAGAAGCTTCCTTTTGCCCGATCGCTTTGCATAAATTGAGCAGCGGTTCCTGTATTGCCTGCGAAATCCAGATTTCATGTGTATGGGGAATTGTATCGTCCAGCAGTACAAGATCCTGTGGCACTCGTTTAGCTATGGTTGTATTGGCGTCCAGATAGGCGTCACTTCGCGAAGGCTCGGATAATAAATCTGCCCGTGGCGCGTATGGGCTGCCGTTTTGCAGCCAATCCGCCAGAACATCATAGGTATAATTACCATTTGTGATTTCCTGAATCAATGTATCCACATTCATATATGCGCGTGTTTGTTCCACCATTTTTACGATCTGCCTTGGTGTCTCCTGCCACATGGTCTGCGACAGCTTTTTATATTCAGCCGCATGATAAATGCTGAAACCCGGTTCCTGAATAAAGGCAATAAACATGTTCGGCGGTATGGAATATTCAATAATATATGCAATTTCTTCCTCATTTAGATACTGCCTGATCAGCTCGCGAGATTTCTCATCCCGATAAGGATAGCGCGCAAGAGAATCATAATGATGATTCATAATCGCGATACAGGAAACGGCGATGGCGGCCACGGCACAGATAAAAAACAGTAATCCTCTTTCCTTTTTTTTCCCTTCTAACGGTGTGATATTCATGACAGTCATTATATCATCGTTCCATATGCAGCGTTTCATAAACCCGTTTGGCGACTTCTTCCGGTACAATCTTTGCAATCTCTTCGATATTGGCTGCTTTCAAACCGGTAAAGTTCGTAAATGCTTTTAACAATTGCCGCTTTCTTTTTGGGCCGATACCTTCGACTTCATCCAAAATGGAACGGGTTGCCGCCTTGTCGCGCAGTTTTCGATGATATGTAATGGCCACCCGATGCACCTCATCCTGCATCCGTGTCAAAAGAAAAAACAACGGACTGCTCTTGTCAACAGCTGCCTGCGTACCGAAACGATCTACCAAAGCACGTGTATGGTGGCCATCATCCTTAACTAAGCCCATGATACAAATGGACGCATCCAGTCCAAGATTTTGCAAAATTTCCAAGGCCGCATGAATCTGTGCAGGACCGCCATCGACAATAATGCCATCCGGCAAGCGGCCGCTTTCCTGTAACAGGCGATAATATCTTCGATACAGAACTTCTTTCATACTGTCCACATCACTGTTTGTCGTATGCAGTTTATAGAGTCGGTAATCCTTGCGAAGCGGTTTGCCATCCTCATACACGACACAGGAAGCGACCGTAAAGGTACCGCCTGTATGCGAGTTATCAAATAATTCAACACGCCGCATGGCATGCTTTGCCAAACGCTCCAATTCAAGCACGGCGGCCTCCGTTTCCTGTTCTTGTTTTTCGACAGTCTGAAACTTGAGCACTAATTGTTTCTGGGCATTTTCCATGCACATGTCAATGAGTTTTTTTCGATAACTTTTCTTGGGCTGTATGATATGAACTGCCAGCATATCTGCCAGTTCCAAAATTGTTTCTTCCGCCATGGATATGGGCAGAATCAATTCATGTACCTTTGGATGCTCTTCATAATATTGGATCAGAAAGTTCACGAATTCTTCTTCCGCATCTCCATACAAGGGATGTAATTTCCACTCTTTGGCCAATATCGTTCCGCGACGGACAAGAAAGCCTGTAATAGCGATATATCCCTTATCTGCATACCAGGCAAACACATCACCATTCAGACAACTGTCTTTTTCAATAATCTGATCAGTATTGGAAGTACGGGCGATGCTGGAAAGAAGATCTTTGTATTGCTGTGCCTGTTCAAACTGCAAAGACGCCGCGGCCTGCTGCATTTTTTTTCGCAAGACCATCTCGACATCATCCTTGTCGCCATTGAGAAATTTTCCAACCTGTTCGCCCATCCGTTTATAAACTGCCGGATCAATATCATATTGGCAAGGGCCAAGACATTGACCCATGTGATAGTAAAGGCATACTTTATCCGGCATATGCGCACAGCGCCTGAATGGATAAAGCGACTGTAATAATTTTTGCGTCTGCCGGGCGGCGCCACTATCCGGGAACGGTCCGAAATATCGGGCTTTTTTGTCTTTCTTCATATCGCGAGCAATTAAAAGCCGCGGATATGTTTCATTGGTTAATTTAATATATGGATATGTTGAATCATCCATAAACTGGATATTATATTTCGGACGGTTCTTCTTAATGAGATTGATTTCCAGTACAAGAGCTTCTTTTTCCGTACGCGTGACAATGAAATCAAAGTCTTCAATATGCGAAACCATCTTGGTCGTCTTAAAATCATGTGCACCTGTAAAATATTGATTTACCCGATTGTGCAGATCTTTTGCTTTGCCGACATAAATGATTGTTCCATTTCGGTCTTTCATTTGATAACTGCCCGGAAGATGGGGCAGATTTTTTAATTTTGCTTTGATATATTCCGCGTCCATAAAACAAGTTTACTGCATTTTTACAATTGTGGCGCCACTGCCGCCCTCCTGCATGGGAGCCATTTGAAAGGACACAACCGTCTTCATCTGTTTCAGCGCCTTCCACAGGGCACTTCTTAAAGCGCCGCTGCCATCTCCGTGAATAATGCGCACCTGCTTGATGCCATGTATCATCGCATCCGATAAATAGCGATGCAATTCTTCCACCGCTTCATCTGTATGCATACCAATCAGATTACACTCACTTGTAAATGCGGAAAATACCGAAGCATGCGCAATGTTCACTTCCGAAAGCGGCATCTCTTTGGGAATACTGCGTAAGGAAGGCCGCAGCTGATGTGCCCGTACATGCACCTTGCGCCCATTGAGATCAATGGTAATGTCTTTGCGGTTCATACGAATAATGCGGCCAACCTGTCCATTCGCACGCAGCTCCACCACTTCATCAACCGCGAAGGCATGTGACAGGGATGCCGTTTCTTCTTCACGTAAAGAATGTTCCGGCTCCAGTTTTTTTCTTTCAACCAGTATTTCATGATATTTTGCCGTTTTCTGCGATTGTCGGATTTTTTTTAAAATCGCATCTGCTTTCGCGCGGGCGCTTTCT
>CAUTVM010000061.1:0-10670 GCA_963541855.1 uncultured Erysipelotrichaceae bacterium | reverse complement strand
AAGAAACGGAATTTCGCCAAGAATCTCTTTCCAGCCGCATCACCCAGCTGGCATTACTGGACTCTTTGTTTACCATTATCATGTTTCGCATGGAAAAAGAAGCCAATATTTCTTTACGCCGTGTCCGCGAAGCGATCAACCAAACCAAAACCGGACGCTGATATCCGACCTTTCCCCTTTCCGTAACGACGATCCGCTTTTTACCATAACTTTTACTTATGGTACGGTTCATGATGCAAAATACGAAAGGCCCGATAAATCTGCTCCAGAACCAGCAGCCGACACAATTGATGCGGAAAAGTATTGACCGATAATTTCCAGCGTATATCACTACGTTGAATCAATGCCTTAGAAACACCCAGAGAACCGCCGATTACAAACGCAATCCTGCTTTTTCCATTCGTCATACACTGATCAATCATTTTCGAAAGCTGTATTGAATCCATTTCCTTTCCCTTTAGATCAAGCAATATGACAAAATCCTTGGCCCCGATCCGCTTCAATAACCGCATCCCTTCTTTTTCAAGGACCCGCACATTTTCAGCAAGAGAATTTGACGGCGGAGCAGGCTCATCCTCCACTTCTACGATTTCCAGTTTTTCATATGCACGAAGCCGATGGGCATACTCCAAAATACCCGCCTGCATCCACTTTTCTTTCACGCTGCCGCACGCAATAATTCGAATCATTGTAAAACCACCGTCAGATGTATTTCCTGCTGTCCCCTTATTCCTTCCAGCGTCACCTGCTGTCCTGGCGTGCAACGATATAATGCTTGGCGCAAAGCTTGACGATCTGTGATGATCTGCTCATCCAGCTTTACAATCACATCTCCCTCCTCCAAGCCCGCTTCCACAGCGGGAGAATCCGTCTCTCCGCCGATAAACACGACTCCGTCCTGCTGATCCAAGGCAATATTCAATGCGCTTTTGGCATATGTCTCAAGGTCATCCAAATCCCGTGTTAAAGCACCCAGATACCCGCGCGTGATCTGCTTATTTTCCATCCATTGCCTGACAACTTCTTCAATCTCATTATTGGTAACCGCACGAAACCCTCCTGCTTCAGACGGTATGATCATACCAATCAGCTGCCCTGACATATTGCATAACGCGCCCCCTGTGGATGTCTTCGGCATTCGCAGATCACCGGAAAATTCTTCACTGATCCACTTCTCGCCCTGCCCCGTTTCACATAGAACCTGTAAAGGCGCCGTGATTACACCAAAACTGATATCCGCAGCCTGCACCAAAGCGGAGCGTCCGCTAAGGGCGATTACATATTCTCCCGCTTTCACCAAAGAGGAATTTCCGTGACTGATTGCCGGTGTTTCAAACGGCGGCTCACATACCAGCAAAGCGATTCCGGTTGCTTCATCACTGCCGCAAATAGAGGCCTCCGCCAAAATACCATTATCAAAACAAACCTGTATATGTTCACTGCCGCTTCCCTGTCGACTTGTCACAATCCAGCACTTCCCATCCGCCGCCATATAGACAATACCGGAATACGTCGATCCCCCTTCTCCGCCGGCAAGCACCGTTACCATTTGCGACTGTATCTTTGTTACCGCGGTCTTTATGTCTGTCATATTACGATCAATCGAATATACATTGCCCTGATCTTTTTCATCCGCCGTTGCGGCCGGAATCAAATGCGTCGATGTGACTCCGGATTGCTGAAGTTGAAACAGCTGCATCGTCAAAATCAGATTCCATATCAAAAGTACACCAACAACTCCCCAGATCCACTTTTTCATCTGCACCTCCTCGTATCATTTCAAACTGACCAGCGGCTGCCAATGTCAGATTTGCATTTTTTTCGCCAAGAGTGCGCAATGCCTCCCGGCTGACCTGTAATGCTTTTGCTCGCGTATTTGCCTGCTGCGACAAGTGCGCCAGAATGATCATCCGCGTTTTTCCGGTGACAATCCGCTTTAATATGGACGCGCAATCTTCATTACATAGATGCCCTTCATCTCCCGCAATCCGCACTTTCAGATATTGTGGACGATGCGTATGCATCAACATCTGCACATCATGATTGCTTTCCAGAATCACGTAATCCGCCCCTTGTAACAACGATATATATTTTTCGCGTACAAAACCTGTATCCGTAATATAAACAAGCTTCTCGCGCCAAGTCGTGAACACATATCCTACCGTATGCGGTGCATCATGGCTTAAGCGGATCGGCATGACGGTCACATGTCCGATCATAAAGGAATGATCCGCCTGCACAAGCACACTTGGATACGGCAAATCTGTCGGCGCGTATAATGGCCTGTCTTTGACAAGTTTCAATTGCCCGATATGATCCGTATGCGTATGCGTTAACAAAACGGCATCCAGATCCTCCACTCCGATTTCCAGTTGAGCAAACGCTTTTTGAAGATAGGTTCGCGTTCCTCCGCAATCAACTAAAATATGAACTGTTTCATCGGTCAATAAAAAGCTGTTTCCCTTTGATCCTGAACACAGTAATGCAAATTTCATCATATGGTCGCATCACAGTCCAGGAACTCACACGGATTGTGCCGCTTGCCAATATCCTGCGCCGTCTCTCCTTCATAGATAAAGAAGTGTACGTGCGGGCCTGTCGCGCGTCCGGTCATCCCGATCTGTCCGATCACTTCCCCTTTATCGACAATCGTCCCCACTTCCAAAGGACTTTTAACATTCATATGTCCATAATAAGAATGAAAACCGTTGTTATGATTGATAATGACATAATTTCCGTTGACGGAATTATAACTGTTTACTTCAACAACGCCGCGATCGGCCGCTCGGATCACGCCATAGCGATCATAGTAATTTTGTACATCTACTGCATAATGGCCAAAATAGCACCCCCACCTGCAGCTGATATGTACATTGTCAACCGGCCAGCGATAGCTTCCCGTTCCGATGCCCGGAATTTCCAACGTACCGACGGCAATAATTTCATCTACCGGCTGTAATGTATCCACACTTGAAACCGGCGAGCCGGAAATCAGGACGCCATTGATCCATCGCTCCGCATAAACCGTATTCTTTGCACCGTTGACGCCCGTCTGCTTGACAAGCGAAGCACCTTTACGCAAACTGCTGTCTTCCTGATAAATTGTCTGCGGATAGATATTTTCCTGCCGCATGGATTCCACCGTAACGACCACGTCAATCGGCGAAGTGAAATAGGTGATGCATAACTGGTCGCCCTCGGTTAGAATCTGATCTACACTGGTAATTTTATCCCGGTTCAGATTCATGACCTGCGTTGCCGAAAGACCGTTATTCTTGGTGCCGACACCGGCTACCGTATCATATTTCTCAACGGTGTAATAAGCACGCTCTGTATTATCTCCATATTCCAGATAGTCTAAAATGGAAGTCACATCTTTTTTGATCGCTTCCGGCGGCGCATAGGCTTCTTTGGTTGTGACTGTCTGCGTGATACTGACACCTGTTATACGTGAACCATATGTATTCAACTGCGGCGTCAGCTTTCCATTGGCAAGTGCGCTGAGATCTTCTTTTGAAACAAACAAATTTAGAAATGACTGCATGGCCTCATTATAAAGGGCTTCGTCACTCACATAGATCTGCGCATACACGCCATTGTCATCGCGGAACTCCACCGCTGTCGCCCGTAAGGTAAACAGCCGCTTTTCTTGAATATAATCCAGAATTGCGTCGTCTTTGTCTTCATAGGAAAAATAACTTTGTGTCGGCGCAATATAAACGTCTTTTCCAAGTGCAGCTTTAGAATGCGGAAAATCCTGCGCATAAAACTTTCGATATACTTGCTCTAAAAACGGATTCAGCTTTGCCTTGGACGATAAAATGCCAATCAATTCTCCGGCATCATACACCTTGTATACCGTCTGTGCATCCAGATTAGCGGCCAATATGCGCTGTGAAATAATACTTTCTTCATTCTGCCGACTGGCATATAACGGATCCGCATTTTGTTTAATCATGGCCGGCAAGCCATAACCAAGAAAAACCGCACCCAGAAAACAGCTCGCTAAAATCAGAAAACGCTTCATTCCGTTTCCGCTCCATATCCGTGATCAATATTCAATAAGGCATTGGTATCCGCTTCAAACATCAATTTGAACATTCGCGTTGCGCCATTACGATGCTTAGCGACATTGATTTCCAATTCCTCCTGTCCCTTTCGACGAACTTCTTCTTTCTTTTCCTGCGTATCATAATAACTGCCGCGATATAACATCATGACAATATCCGCATCCTGCTCAATAGCTCCCGATTCACGCAGATCCGACAGCATCGGATGTTTGTCCGTTCTTTGCTCTACAGCTCGCGATAATTGCGAAAGGGCGATAACCGGTACTTGAAGTTCGCGCGCCAACGCTTTCAAAGAGCGGGAAATAGCGGATACTTCCTGCTGTCGGTTGAAATCCGAGCCTTCAACTTGCGACCCGGAAATTAACTGAATGTAATCAATCAGGATCAAAGAAAGCCCATATTGTTGTTGCAGGCGGCGGCATTTGGAAAAAATATCCGGTACTCGAGTGCCGGGCGTATCATCAATAAAAATTTTATATGTTTTTAACTGCGCCGCCGCTTCATTCACCCGATTCCACACATCGTGATCGGCCAGATTTCCGGTTTTAAGCAGATCTCCTGAGACCCGAGAACGCGCCGACAATAAACGCATCGCCAACTGTTCACCGCTCATTTCCAAAGAGAAGATGGCCACAGCCTGCTGTGGCTGAAAAGCCGCAACATTCAGCGCCAGATTCAAGGCAACCGCCGTTTTTCCCATGGAAGGACGGGCCGCCAGAACATCCAGATCCCCTTTCTGCAAACCATGTGTCAGCCGGTCCAGATCGGTAAAGCCCGTGCGAATACCCGTCACTTCCGAGTGGTTGTCACTCATCTTGCGAATCTGTTCCAGTACGTTGGATACCAGCTCCGGGGTACTGCGAAATTCACTTGTTCTTCGATTCCGCGATACATCCAATATGGATTTCTCTGCCGCATCCAGATAGGAATTGATATCCGGCTGTCCTTCCATTCCCTCTTTAGCAATTTCTTCGGCCGCCAGAATCATGCGCCGAATCAAGGCCTTATCTTGAATGATCTTGACATATTCTTTCGTGTTTGCCGACGTCACCGCCGCATTGGACAGCTGCGTTAGATATGGTAGTCCTCCGGCACGATCTAGTTCTTGCTGATCTTGTAAGCGTGTTGAAGCGGTTGTCAGATCAACCGGCATGCCGTCTTGGTACAGTGAAACCAGCGCATGATAAATACGCCTGTTCGCTTCGATGAAAAAGTCTTCTTCCATCAGCCCCTGTTCAATTGCCGTCTGCGCCGCATTGGGATAAACAAGCATCGTTCCCAATAAACTCGCCTCCGCTTCTTGGGCACAGGGCATCATGCGTGTCGGCATGCTTTACTCCTTAGAGCCTTTCAACTGTACATTGATGACACCGATCACATCTTTGTACAATTCAACCCTTACTTTGGTCACCCCCAGACTGCTGATCGGATATTTATCCATAAACTTACGCTTATCCAGATGAATGCCCTGACGACGCAGTTCTTCAATAATCTGCTTTGTGCTGATTGAACCGAAGACTTTTCCCTCTTTGCCGCTGTTGATCGTAAAGCAAAGCATCATCCCCTGCAGTTTTTCCGCCAGTGCCTGTGCCTCTGCACGCTCTTTAGCATCTTCCTGCGCCGCTTCTTCTTTCTGCTTGGAAAGAATGGTCAGGGCCGTTGGCGTCGAAGCAACCGCAAGCCCGCGGGCAATTAGAAAATTACGGCCATAACCGTCGGCGACTTCAACAACTTCTCCCTTTTTACCAACTTTCTTCACATCACTTTTCAGTATGACTTTCATCGCTTTGTTCTCCTTCTTGAAAATATTCTTTAATTGTCTGTAGCAATTGAGCTTGCAGATCGTCAATATCGCATCGTTCTCTTTGCATGGCGGCTGCCGTCATATGACCGCCTCCATTCATCTTTTCCATGATGACCTGCACATTGACATGCCCGTTACTGCGTGCGGAAATTGCCGTTTCTTTATCCGTATCATCCGCCAGCACAAACGACGCTTCCACATTGGCGATACTTAAGAGCTCGTCCGCCACCTGTGACATCATTGACCGCGTTAAGGTAATTCCTTTTACCGGGCATACGACAATTCCACGTTCGTACCTCTGGCTCATGGCGATGACTTTTGCTTTAATGAAAAACTCATCATATGAATCCTTCAGATATTCGTCGACCTGACGCGGATCGGCTCCATCTTGGCGCAGAAGGCTTGCCGCGTCAAATGTCCGCGCTCCGGTACGCGTATGGAACTGCATCGTATCAATCATAATACCGGCAAGCATGATATTGGCATCTAAAACGGAAAGCTCAATACGGTTGGATATATAGGGTAATAACTCCACAATCAGTTCACTGGCACTGGAAGCGCCCGCTTCAATATAAACGAAGACCGGTCGGACACCCATTTCCGAAGAGCGCCGGTGATGGTCGATCACCGCAACCTGTTTTGCACTTTCTAATAGTTTTGCACCGTTACTTTGTCTGGCCAGATGATGGTCGACCATGATGACCAGCGTCTTTTCGCCAAGCTGATTGATCGCTTCGTTCTCGGTTACCAGCCGTACTTCCTCATTTAGCGTTTCCTCATTGGCTTCAACGACTGCATTCAGCTTTTCTTCAATACCTCCGGTTTTGGCAATCAGAATAACCGGCTTGTGCAAAGCTTTGGCAATGCGGGCCGCTCCCAGCGCCGAACCCATGCAGTCGAAATCCATATTTCGATGTCCGCAAATAATCACATTGCTGCTGCGCGTAATCAACTCTCGCAAGGTATGGGCCATCACCCTGACGCGAACGCGCGAACGTTTTTCAGCCGCTTCTGAACTGCCGCCGAAATATACGACCTCTTCTCCTGCTTTTTGTATGGCAACCTGATCGCCGCCGCGGTTTTGCGCCAAATCCATCAGCTTGTTCACCGTATCGTCCAATTCTTCGTAAGTCATACGGCCGCGGGCAAATGCCATGGATAATGTTATGGATACATCCTGCTTTTGCGCCGCTTTACGAACTGTATTCAAAACGGAAAAATGATCCGCCGCCAGGTCAGAAAAGATTTTTTCATTCAGCACTAGAAAATAGCTGTAGCTGTTCACTCTTTTGACTAAGATACCGTGCTCTTTGCAATATGCATAAAATGGTGTTCGTACCGCCTGCGCGATGGTTGTCGCCACATTATCATCTTCAAACTGCGTCGACTCTTCAAAGTTATCCAATGAGGCCATGCCGATGACCGGCCGCCCTTCCTCCAGTTCGCTACGGGCGGAATGCAGATCGGTGATATCGTGAAAAAACAAAACCGGCTCATCTTCTTTGCGGGAAACAGAATAAATCCTATCGTCCAGCTGGATGGTTACTTGATCGCTTGAGCCGTTGATCAGCGCTTCTGCTTCCGGCAGCCAGGAGAGCACCTTGATACCGATGCGGTTAATTCCTCGATTGACAAACAGCGGTGACATCCAGGTGATGATATGGGCATCATCATACAACACCATTCCTGTCTGGCTGAAAAGAAGCGCATCCTGAGAAACGGATCCAACCGCTTCGCTGATATAAGAGGTTTCTTCCTGCGCAAGTGATTCAAAGCGATCAAATGACAGGTACAAAACGATCACTTCGACGATCAGGATGATACTTGCACTTAAAATGCCCTTATCCAGCCCGGCCCGGAAAATAAAAAGCAATACAATCTGTACAACCACGGCAATAATGGCAAATCGTCTCATTTCATTCATTTTATGCTGCATGGAAATTTCCTTTCATCAAGGTATTGTGCAGATTGCCCGCAATATAAAGAAATCCAACGGTCACGATCAAAAGCGGCAATAGAAAGCACAACAATATCGATATCATACCGGCCAGAAAACGCCGGTGTATCCGTAGGCGGATCATCATAAACAAGATGATTGCAAACCAGCCGAAAATCATCAGATAAAAGTAGCCGATCATGCCCAGTCCCTGCACCGCATATTCTACGGAAGTATTTGTCAAAGGATGTGCAAGTGTCCAATTGTACGCAAGATATCCGCCCAGCGAAACATAGCCGCTCCACTTTGGCGGAAACCAAGTCAGAAACGGCTTAGCTTTTTCCACATTAAAATGCAGTCTTTGTAACATAAATCGGGATAGTACATGGGTAATATATCCTTGCAAGATGCCGCCGAGAATAGCGCTGACAATCAGTATTTCGGCTGCCATCTGCGTCAAATTGACATGTGCCGGTATGGAAAGGGCCGTTTTTTCCGTCATCATCTCCATTGCCTGTCTTAATTCGGCAATCTGTGCGGGCATGTCGTATCCCAGTAAAGCTGCGATCAAAACCGTATCCAATACATTGATCAAAACGGCGATGCTCATGCATAGAATGATACTTTTATGTTGCGCCGTATGGTCATGTACGCCGGTTCCATAAACAATTCCCAGAACGGCTTCAGAGGCAACATAGAAAACCGTAACCGGCGAGGACAGTATAAAACTGAGCAGAACTAAAGCGACATATACGGCTATACTTGCCTTCCAGCCATATTTGCTGCTGTAAAAGACCATCGGCAGTGGCAATAAAAACAAAAAATAATAAAGAAGCGTGCCGCCTGAAAAGCGATTGATCAGCAGCAGAGCGGCCGTAATCGCGATCATCATAGCCCCATCTGTCATTCTGCGTACGCTTGAATGCATGTTCCCTCCGTTCACTAATTCTGTCTGTTATTATATCATTATCATCTGGTGCACAAGGAGGATGACCATGGTAAAGATACTCTGTTCCAAAGATGGAGAAGCATGTTCTTTTCCTTGTCATTTTGAAGTTTTTGAAGAAAAAGATACAAAATATTGTGTCTGCACGAGTTATATTTATCAAAATCTATGTATCCCCGATGATATGAGAGATACCGTTACAGCCACTTTAGCCGCCATCACGCCTATGGCTGAAGGACATTATGAACTGGTCGGCGGGGAAATTATTTATCGTACAGTTTTGCCTTATGATACCCATGGGGATGTGGTTGATAACGAAGTCGCCGCTCGGCGACATTTCATTGAAGACTTTATTGAAAATGAAGCGGAAATTCGTGCTCTGGCTGAAACGTATCAGGGGCAAAGCAGAAAAACGGAATTTCGTTAATATTTGTAAAACTCCGGATATACCTGTCGATCGCGACGGCGCAGAATTGAAGTCAGACCGATCAGAGCCAGCAATAAAGATAATATGACGGTCCACGTTTTTAATGAGCCGGCTTTGTCATACAAAAAACCGACAAGCGGCTGAATTCCGGCATACAACAAAATAGCGGTCAGGGAGCCGACGCCTAAAAGGCGGCCGCGATGGGAAGAAGGGATGCGCCGGCTTAAATATGGGTCGGTAGATAATGTCAGAAAAATTTCTCCCCACGTAAAGACAATGATGGCAAGATTGCTCATCAGTGGATTAGCTTTGCCCATGATAAAAAGACCATATCCGCTGAATTCGCAGATCTGCCCTAAAATCATTTTTGTCGGTTCATGTACGTGCGAAAACCAGCGTGTGATTAAAGGCGTGCAGATGACGACAACAATACAGTTGACAGAACTCATCGTTCCGAACAGAACCGCTCCCGCCTCGCCATGTACATTTGCCAGATCAAGCGGCATTAAATAGTTATATTGGCTATAAATTGCTCCGCTTAGGCCGCTGACTAAAAAATACAGCAGCAGAAGCGGATGTTTTCTCAAAACCATGATCGTACTGCCATGATCCGGTCTTTCATATGTATCTTCCGGCATGGCATCGGCATTTTTTACATTTTTTAATCCGATGGCGATAATGACGGTGCTGGTCGCAATCGCCATTGCATTAATCAAAAACAGCAGCTGCAGGTGTCTGGAAAACAGAAAACCGCCGATGATCGGCGCCATGATCAGGCCAATATTATTTCCCAGATATTGAAGTGAATAAACGCGTTCGCGATCTTTGGATGAAACAAGATCGGCAACCAAAGCGCTGTAACTGGGGCCTTCCATTCCTTGCAGAAGGCCGGCGATAATAAAGACTGTTAAGGCGGTATAATCCAATGCGTGAAAAGCGCAGAAAAGAAATCCGATAATGGAAATCGTATCGCATATGATGATAATATTTTTGCGTATGAAATGATCCGCAAGCTTTCCGCCAATCAAATTCAGGGGAACCGCCGCAAAGGCCGCAAACATAATCAGGGTTGCGATGGCTGTTGGTGACATCTTCATTTTTACGCGTAAAATCAAGGTCATCATCGGCCATACCATAGAGCCCATGGAGGTAACCATTCGTCCTAAAACAAGAATATAGCTTTCTTTTTTTAGGCCGCGGTATTCTTGAAAAAGTTTCATGGGAGTATTCTATCATGGCGATCATTTTGCGTACAATTTTAAGCTCAAAATGGTGCGTTTTCTGTCGCCCGGATCATCGTTTACAATCTTCTCCGCCCTACCTTTGGCTTCTGCCCATCGGACACTGTATACTCATATTGCTTGCTAACGTATGCAAATTGCATTACAATTTTGATTTTTCTATGTTATACTGTGAACATAAAAATAAGGAGGATGAAATGTAGCTTGAGAATCCCGTTTGTAAGCGGAGACTCCCGTTTGGTAAAT
>CAUTVM010000060.1:0-10782 GCA_963541855.1 uncultured Erysipelotrichaceae bacterium | reverse complement strand
TGGCAATTGTAGTACCTGTATATAACACATTACTTTTACCGAATACATTGTTTTACATGTTATCGGATACTTTTAAAAGTGTAAGCGGGCAGGAACCATCGGTTAATGATCGCTTGATTTTCTTAATCAAAAAAGACGCGGTTGAAACCAAGGGGCTCACCGCCAAATCCTTTTATCCTTTAGGCGTTACCGCGGTGATTACGGAAGTCAACGCCAATGGATATGTAGCGGTGAAGACGGACAACCGGGTAGAAATTGAGTCTTTGACGATTGGAAAAGACCAGACAATGTTGATTGAATCTTTGATCCGTAAACCGTATACGGAAGATCTGGACGCGGCCGATGCCAAGCGACGTCTGGAACAGATGAAGAGCGCACTTGTACGCGCCACCAGTTCAACCCCATGGTCACAGATGGCACGTTCTTGGCTGATGCAGTTTGATTCCATTTCCCAATTGATCGTCATGACGGCGCAATGGCTGAACCTGACCGCAAAGCAGAAATATGCGATGCTGGCAGAAAACTCACGCTCACGACAGGCGGATTTGATTGAGAAAGCGATTTATCAGTATACAGAACCAACATCGGTTACCAATGAAGCGGAGCGTGCGCAGGAAAATGATAATCAAAAAGCCTATCGTGAACAGGCGATCCGCAAACAGATGGAATATCTGCAAAAAGAGTTGGATGACATGCATCCGGAAAATATAACGGATGTACGAAAATTGCAGATGAAAGTGGAACAATCAGGCATGAACGAGGCTGCACGCAAGGAAGCCGATAAAATTCTTTCCCGTATGAAACAGGAGGGACAAAACTCACCGGAATATGGCAATTTATATAACTATCTGGATTTTCTGACGTCCTTACCTTGGCATAAGGAAGAAATGAAGCGTATCAATATTCGTCATGCGCAACAGATTCTGGACGAAGATCATTATGGTCTAAAAAAAGTAAAAGACCGCATTCTACAACAAATTGCCGTCATGGATTTAAATAAGAAGCAGTCAGGCAGTATTTTGCTGTTTGTCGGCGCTCCCGGAACCGGAAAAACAAGCATCGGGCGATCAATTGCCCGTGCTTTAAATCGTCAATATGTACGGGTAGCATTGGGAGGCGTGCGAGACGAAGCGGATATTCGCGGTCATCGACGGACATATATCGGTGCCATGCCGGGACGGATTATGGATGGTATTGCCAAAGCGGGATTTAGTAATCCGGTGATGGTATTGGATGAGATCGACAAACTGAGCACATCCTATCAGGGAGATCCTGCATCTGCTTTGCTGGAAGTGCTGGATCCGGAACAGAACAATACGTTTACGGATCATTATCTCAATGTTCCCTACGATTTAAGTGACGTTTTGTTTATCTGCACGGCCAATACGTTGGACTCGATACCTTCTCCTTTGCTTGATCGCATGGAAATCATTGACTTTACAGGATATACGGCAAATGATAAATTTCAGATCGCAAAGCAGCATCTTTTACCAAAAGCACGCGAAAAAATGGGTATTCGGGCGAAAGATATGCAGGTTTCCGATTCTGCGTTACGAACGATTATCAATGATTACACGATGGAAGGCGGGGTGCGCGGTTTGCAAAAACATATTGCGACATTATGCCGTATGGCAGCCGTAGAGATCGCGCGCGGCCGTAAAACAACCTTGCGGATTACCAATGTCAATCTGAAAAACTATCTGGATGTAAAGCCGATTCATCACGAGCGGGCGTTGGCCAGAAAAAAACCGGGCGTAGTAACCGGGCTTGCCTGGACGCCAGCAGGCGGCGAGATTTTATTTATTGAAACGCTATTAACCAATGGACATGGCAAGCTTACCATTACCGGACGCTTAGGTGAAGTCATGCAAGAGTCAGTTGAGATTGCATTATCCTTAGTAAAGTCGCTTTTTCCTAAGGAGGCGGAAAAATTAAAAAACTGTGATATTCATGTACATGTTCCTTCCGGTGCAATCAAGAAAGATGGACCGTCAGCTGGAATTACATTGACGACCGCCTTGGCATCTGTGCTGTTGAATAAGGCGGTGTCCCCGGAATATGCGATGACCGGAGAGGTATCATTGCGCGGGATGATCATGCCGATCGGCGGTTTGCCTGAGAAACTGATGGCGGCCCAGCGCGCAGGTGTAAAAACGGTATTTATTCCGAAAGAGAATAGTGATGATTTAAAGGAAGTGCCGGAGGAAGTAAAGAAAAAACTTTCTATTATCCCGGTACATGAAGTCAGTGATGTTTTGAAAGCCGTTGGCATTCTTGTATGATAGAAACGGATGAGGATAAACATGGATCTGTTTGAATATGCCGAAACACAAGATGAAAAAAAGAAGCAGCCTTTAGCGGCTCGCATGCGGCCAAAGACTTTAGACGAATATGTCGGACAAAAGGATGTGGTCGGCAAGGGGTCACTGCTATATAGAGCGATTATGGCAGATAAAATAAGCTCCATTATTCTTTATGGCCCGCCGGGAACCGGTAAGACAACTTTGGCACAGGTGATAGCCGGTTCTACAAAAGCAGCCTTTTTATCCGTGAATGCGACGACCGCCGGGAAAAAAGATCTGGAACAGGTTATCACTAAGGCGCAAGAAAATCGCTGTGCTTACAATCGAGGAACTATTTTATTTATTGATGAGATTCATCGCTTTAATAAAGCACAACAAGACTATCTTTTGCCTTTCGTTGAAAATGGAACTGTTATTTTAATCGGGGCGACAACAGAAAATCCGTATTTTGAGGTAAACAGTGCGCTTTTATCACGCTCAGGCATCTTTGAACTCAAGCCGCTTTCCCGACAGGATATTGTCCTTATATTACAACGGGCGCTGCATGATCCGATTCGCGGTGTGGCGGGCGATATGGTAGAGATGGATGAAGCGGCGATTGAATTTCTGGCGGATGTTGCCGAGGGAGATGCAAGAGCGGCATTGAATGCTTTAGAACTTGCCACATTAACAACGGAGCGTAAGGATGACGGCAAGATTTATATTACATTAGAAACGGCGCGGCAATGTATTCAGAAGCGAGCGATTCATTATGATAAAAACGGAGATCAGCACTATGATGTCATTTCCGCCTTTATCAAATCCATGCGCGGGTCAGATGCGGATGCGGTGCTTTATTATCTGGCACGTTTGCTGGAGGGCGGGGAAGATGTGAAATTCATTGCCCGTCGAATCATGATTGCAGCGGCAGAAGAATGTGGAAATGCTGATCCGCGAGCGTTGGAGATCGCTTCTGCAGCTGCCATTGCGGTTGAGCGTATCGGCATGCCTGAAAGTGCGATCATTCTTGCCAACGCCGCGACTTATATAGCCTGTGCGCCAAAATCGAATGCCGCTTCACAAGGTATTTTTAAAGCAATGGCGGAAGTGCGTCAAAGCGGTAATCTGCCGATTCCCTCGTATTTACGCGATGCACATTATGCCGGTGCTCAGAAGCTGAATCGTGGAATCGGATATAAATACGCACATGACTATGCGAATCATTGGGTTCAACAGACTTATTTGCCAAAGGCGATCAAAGATAAAAAGTTTTACGCTTTTTCAAATGTCGCCTATGAGGAACGCTTAAAAAAATATTTCGATGCCATCGGCAAAAATACATATGCAGTTGAGGAGCCAAAGCAGAATTCAAAATAAAAGACAGCTGCTTTTTATAATCCATGCTTGAAAAACAGCTGATCCATGAGTTGGGGATAAATAGAAAGATCAAAGTTTTGCATAGCATGTGTCTTACTGCCGATCTGGGCCAGATAGCCGTGTGCCCAGACCGCCATGGTAACGGCTGTCATAATATCCGGAACGAATGTCAACATGGCTCCGATCATGCCCGTTAACAAATCTCCGCTTCCGGCCTGAGCCAGAGCCTGGTTTCCGGTTTTATTTTTGTAAATGCAGCCGTCAGGAGAAGCGACAACGGTATGAGGACCTTTTAAAACAATGTAGACATGGTATGTTTGGGCAAAGAAAAGAGCGTCCGTTTGCAGATCGTGCGCTTGTGCACGAGAATCAATTGCGCAAAAAGAATGAAACTCGCCAATATGCGGCGTTAAGATAACGGGGCATCTGGCAAAACGAAGGACAAAGGCATTATGGTGTAACAAGCGCAAGGCTTCTGCATCCAATACGAGAGGATGTTTTGATTCCTGCAAAAGAAGATCCAGGATGGCACGCTTATCGGCCATCCGGGTTACGCCTGAACCATAGGCAGTTACATGGGTGTCTGCCATCAGGCTTGTGATTTCCGCATGCCAGTTTTCGCTTGTTAAAGGGTGAAAAACCGGTGTCATAAAACGTGTGGCCACAAGTGGATAGATGGCAGCCGGCAAGGCATCTATAATATACGAAGCACCGATTGTTTTTGCGCCTAACAGATTCAGCATGGCCGCTCCTGCCATTCCCATACTGCCATTGATCAGCAGTAACTTTCCATAGGTACCTTTCCATGCATCATTTTGTTTTCGAGGAAAATGCAAAAAAAACTGCTCTTCATCCATTGTGCGTTCAGAAACGACAGCATTCATGAGGGCATTCCCTTTCTATGCAAAAGTGTAACACAGAAGGTTTCATTTTTTTAATGAGTTACAAGAAATGAAAAAGTATTGACAGCAATGAGTTCAGCCAAACCGTTGATGCATCCGGCAGAAACGATCAAAAGCAGGGTCAGAAAAAGCATCAGTTTATAAAAATACTGCATATGGATATCATTCTTTACCCATAAGATGATGAGAAAGTGCATATATCCCCAAGTGATTGCACCCATTAGAATATGCATTTGCGAAGACCATGCTGTATGTTGGGGATAAGGGAAAAGCATGGTGATAAGCAGCAGCGCATCCGCAAGAAATACTCGTTTTTTCCATGTGTCTCCAGGTATGGAAAATGGTATTTTTTTCCATGCAAGCCATGTCAGCATGCTAAACAGAGGAATGATGCATATCCAGAATAGAAGCCGATTTCCATGATTGAGAATACCCGTGTAATTTTCAACGAGAAGATCGGTATGATAAAAGGGTGCTGCACTGAGCAGGAAGATCAGAATACGTACTTGTGTTTGCGAGGTTTCCCCAGACATAATATGATTATAACAATGCCGAAACAGGAGGTCTTCCATGGAAGAAAAAAGAATGATTCAGAACATTATTTTCGATATGGGCGGCGTTCTGATTCAATTTCCGGGAGATGCCGTTTCCCGCCTGAAATTAAATCATGAAGATGAAGAAGTGATCCGTCTGGAGGTATTAAAAGAAGAAGAATGGCTTTGCCTGGATGAAGGAACCATGTCGGAAACCGAGGCATACGAAAGAATCTGCAGGCGCGTTTCGCCCCGCCTGCATTCGGCTGTTAAAGAATTTTTATTTAATTGGTGGAAAGGCCCATTATGCCCGATTTCAGGTATGGAAGAATTGATTAGGGAATTAAAGGAACAAGGATACTCCATTTATCTTCTGAGTAATGCCGGTATTCATCAAAAAGAATACTTTGATCGGCTTCCGGGCAGTTCGTATTTCGACGGCCGTCTGACTTCCAGTGAATATAAGATGTTGAAACCTTTTGCGCCTATTTATCAGAAATTGCTGGAGCTGTATGAGCTTTCAGCAGAAACCTGTTTTTTCATTGATGATTCCGGAAATAACATTCTTTCCGCGCATCGGCTGGGAATGCATGGTGTTATTTTTCATGGTGATATTTTGCGCCTTCGTCGGCAGATGGCGGAAGCGGGAATTAGGGTGAAACGATAATGGAAATACACATACAAACAGCTGCCGGTGCTTATCCGGTGCTTTTGGAAGCAGGTTTGATTAAGCATATCAAGGAATATCTTCCAAAGGGGAAACGTTTTGTTATCGTGACCGATGAAACGGTTCTATCCCATGCTTCATTGCCTTTAGCTTCCGCTGCGACTTTTATAGTTCCTTCAGGAGAAGCGGGGAAATCTTTGACCGTGATAGAAAAACTATTGATGTTTTTGCTGGATCAGAACATCACGCGTCAGGATGTAGTGATCGCTTTTGGAGGCGGATCCATTTCTGATTTGACGGGTTTGGCGGCCTCCATTTATATGCGAGGAATACAATGGGTTTCCATTCCGACGACAATGCTTGCCATGGTGGATGCGGCTGTCGGCGGAAAGACGGCGATCGATTTTCATCATGTGAAGAATTCCATCGGAACTTTCTGGCCGCCGATGCTTGTATGCATGGATACCGATTTTCTTCGCTCTTTATCGCCTCGTTTAATGTCTGCCGGTCTTGCAGAGGCTGTTAAAGCCGGTATGATCCGTGATCCGGAACTTTTTGCCCTTTTTGAAAAAGAAAATCATATGCATGAAATCATTGAACGATCATTGTATGTAAAGAAAAGCATTGTTGAACAGGACGAAAGGGAAAGCGGTCTGCGCCGCTTGTTGAACTTCGGGCATACGTTTGGTCATGCATATGAAATTTTACAGCCGCATTATATGCATGGTGAATGTATCGGCATGGGCATGATGAAGATGGTCGATCATCCGGAAACAAAAGGACGTTTGCAAAGGGTGCTGGAACGATTGCATCTGCCTTTATACTGTAAAGCTGATCCTGAACAAGTGGCGGCTGTCATCCGGCATGATAAAAAGGCGGAAGGAAATGGAGTCTATGTCGTACAGGTGAATCATATCGGTATGGCCGAAATCAAACGATGGACTTTTCAGGAAATAGAGAAGAGGGCTCGAACATGAAAAATACAATTGGCAGTGCGATTACCGTGACGCTTTTTGGAGAATCGCATGGTTCATATGTGGGCTGCGTACTGGATGGACTGCCATCAGGCTTTCTTATTGATTTTGAACAACTGCGGACAATGATGGCGCTGCGCCATTCCAAAGAGATTTTTTCAACCGACCGTCATGAACAGGATGAAGTACAGATTATTTCCGGAGTGAAAAATGGCTATACAGAAGGGACACCATTAACGATTTTAATAGCAAACACAGATGTTCGCATGGAAGATTATGAAGCTATTCAAAATAAAGCCCGGCCGGGACATGCGGATTATAGCGGGCATATGCGATATAAGGGATATGAAGATTCTCGCGGCGGCGGTCATTTTTCGGGACGTCTGTGCGCTCCCTTGACAGCTGCGGGCGCCATTTTGACACAAATGTTGAAAACACGCGGAATCTTGATTGGTACTCATATTTCTTATATGCATGGAATTGCAGATCAATCGTTTTCATTGCAGCCGGAAGAAGAGATTCTCCGCTTATCCCAAATGTCATTTGCCGTATTGGACGAAGCTTGCAAAAAGAGCATGATAGAAAAAATGGAAAATGCTCGTAAGAATGGCGATTCGCTTGGCGGCAAGCTGGAAACAGCCATTACAGGAATAGAAGCCGGAATTGGAGAACCGTTCTTTGAATCGGTGGAATCGCGGCTTTCCGCCGCCATATTTTCCATTCCGGGTGTCAAAAGCGTTTCTTTTGGGCTTGGTGAAGGTTTTGCGGATGCATATGGAAGCGAAGTAAATGATCCGTTTTATATACAGGAGCGTGTTGTCAGAACAAAGACGAATTACAACGGAGGCGTCAATGGCGGTATCACCAATGGCATGCCTGTTTTCTTTTCAACAATAATGAAGCCGACACCTTCTATTGCCAAAAGGCAGGAAACGATTGATTTTCAGAAAATGGAAAATACGACCATTACGATTTCCGGACGACATGACGCCGCGCTTGTGCATCGTGCGCGGATTGTGGTGGACGCCATGAGTGCAATTACAATGGCGGATATGTTGACTTTATGCCATGGAAGGCAATGGTTATGCAATATGGATTGATCGGGAAGCACTTAGGACATAGCTGGTCAAAGGAAATTCACTCCACATTTTTTCCGAATATGTCTTATGCATGCATGGAGCTTTCATCAGCGTCTGCCGTACATGATTTTTTAAGGAGACGTGCTTTTTCGGGCTTGAATGTGACGATTCCTTATAAGCGGACAGTGTTAAAAGATCTTGACCAAGTGGAAGCATCAGCACGAATGATCGGTGCTGTAAATTGCATTGTTCAGCGGAATCAGAAATTATACGGATACAATACGGATTATATCGGGCTGCGGGATATGCTGCGAAGCCATTTTATCTCGTTGCAAAATCAGATGGTTGCCATTTTAGGTACAGGCGGTGCGGCACGATGCGCTGCGTATGTCGTTTGTCAGGCAGGGGGGCATTGTGTTTATGTTTCACGTCATCCCGGGCGGGGTATGATCTCGTATGAAGAGCTATATCAAAAAGAGGATCTTTTCTCCATATTGATTCAGGCAACTCCGATCGGTATGTTTCCAAACGATATGGAAGTCGTAATTGATTTGCAGCGTCTGCCATCGATTTCAACGGTTATTGATCTGGTTGCCAATCCGCTTCGTACGCGCTTACAATTTGATGCTAAAAAACTCGGTAAAAAATATATCGGCGGTTTTGAGATGCTAGTGCGTCAGGCGGCGAAAGCTGATGAATACTTTTTGGATACGATCATTGAAGAAGAAGCGATCCAAAAGTGCATCGTTTCTATGCTGCATACACGTCGAAATATTGTTTTGATTGGTATGCCGTCTTCCGGGAAGACAACGATCGCCGCTCGCCTTGGCGAAGTACTTCATAAACCGGTTGTTTCCATGGATGGCGAACTGGAAAAACAATTTGAAAAACCGATTCGACAGGTATTTGCGGAGAAGGGGGAAGCAGTATTTCGTCAGGCGGAAGAAGCACTGGCCGTTTCATTACGTAAAAAAACCGGTTACGTAATCGCGACCGGGGGCGGTATTATCCATAGCCCGCTTGCCATGCAGGCATTGTGGGGGAACGGGATTTTTGTCTGGCTGGATCGCGATCTCAAATTTCTGCAGATCAGTAAAGAACGGCCTTTAAGTGCAACTAAGAACGCCTTACATGCATTATATGTAAAGCGTTATCCTTTATATGCATATTATAGCGATGTGCATATTAAAAATAATGGCACTATTGATGAGGCTGTGAAAAAAATACAGAAGAAGGTAGGGCATGCAGATTAAAATTTATCCGGGCATGGCGAAGAACGTTTCGCTTGCAGTTCCGGCAAGTAAATCACTGTCACATCGCTATTTATTAGCCGCCAGCCTTGCACAGGGAAAATCCATACTGTCGCATGTGGCGGAGAATCTGGATGTTCAAGCAACTAAAAACTGCCTGATGCATTTGGGAATAACGATGCGTGAAGTGAATTCGTGTGCGGAAATATGGGGCAGAGAACAGTTTTGTTACGATGGAGCGGTTTTGGATTGCGGGGAATCAGGTTCGACCTTACGCTTTTTAATGCCGGTTGCCGCCTTATGTAAAAATCCTGTTCATTTTACGGGACATGGAAGGCTGCTCAAGCGGCCGTTGGATATCTATCGACAGTTGAGCGCGTTTGCTTATGATAGAAATGATCAGGGAATTGTCGTCCGTGGTCCTTTGAAGGCAGGTTCTTATGTTGTTGACGGGTCAATCAGTTCTCAGTTTTTGACCGGACTTTTATTTTCTTTACCACTGGTGAGAGGAAATAGTGAATTGTATATACAGCCCCCGATTGTATCAAAGCCATATTTGGATATGACGATTTCTGTGCTCAAAGAATGTGGGATTTTTGTTGCTGTGGAAGGCATGCATTTATCTGTACCGGGAAATCAGCATTTTCATCCGCTTGTGAAGGCGATCGAAGGGGACATGTCTGCGGCCGCCTTTTTTGCTGTTCTGGCCGTCTTATGTGGATCAACCGTTATGCTGCAAAATCTGAATGTCCATTCTTGGCAAGCGGATCGGGCTCTGTTTTCCATTTTAGAGAAAAATGGGGCGCATGTGGAAATGAATCCCGTTCAGATATCCGGTAAAGTGCGTTCTTTGCAAGAGGTGGACTTGGAAAATTGTCCTGATCTTGGGCCGATTTTATTTGTGCTGGCTTCACAGTGTGAAACCAGAACTGTTTTTTTACATACAAATCGTCTGCGTATGAAAGAAAGTGATCGCCTTGAAAGCATGTATGATGAACTTGGACGCCTAGGCATTTCGATGGAAATCAAAGAAGACAAGGTCATCATTTATCCCGGTCGTCTACATGGAAACGTGCACTTAAGTGGGCATGGGGATCACCGAATTGTCATGGCCTTGGCGATCGCGGCGGTATGCGCCGATGGCTCGGTTGTTATTCATGGATATGAAGCGGTCGCAAAAAGTTATCCATCTTTTTTTGAGGATCTGCGACGGTGCGGTGTAGAGATGGAAAAGGAGATGCAAAATGAAAATCATGGTGATTAACGGTCCGAATTTGAACTTGTTGGGAATAAGGGAGACAGAGATATATGGAAGGTGTTCATATGCGGAACTGGAAGCTTTCATCAATCAACAGGCAAAAATGCACAAAATAGAAGTAAGCATGAGACAGTCTAATCATGAGGGGGATTTAATTGACTGGATTCAGGAAGCGTTTTTTAATGCCTATGACGGGATTATCATAAATCCGGGAGCTTATGCGCATACGAGCATCGCTTTAGCGGATGCGGTGCATGGCATTGCGCCATTACCGGTCGTTGAGGTGCATCTGAGTGATATCTTGAAACGGGAAGACTATCGGCGTATTTCCTATATGGCTCCTTATTGTATCCGGCAGATCAGCGGCAACGGTTTTATGGGGTATGCGCAAGCCATGGATGAGCTCGCTCAAGTGAAAAGTTAAATTCCACTTCAGAGCGATAAAAAATAAAGTGGAAAT
>CAUTVM010000059.1:0-10889 GCA_963541855.1 uncultured Erysipelotrichaceae bacterium | reverse complement strand
TAAGTCAGAATAGAGCCGTCCATACCGCTGATGTTCAGCGTGTAAAGATGCGTCACTCCTTCGTTATCAGTATAACTGAATCCGTATGTGGGGATATTTTCACTGAAAGTCATCTTTACGAAAAACGGCTTATTAAAAGACAGTACATCTTGCGCATATAAAGGCTCGCTTGCAAAATCCGCCTTGCCGTCTTCGGAAAGGTTTTTTAATGTGAGCCGAACAAATTTAAAATCTTTTAAATCGCGGTTGGATATCAGCATGACGACCTCGGCATATTCTCCCTCATCCGCAACAAAACCGGAATATTGATCCATCACATTGTCTTCAAAGACAGACCTGACACTGATAGGACAAGTTTCTTTTAATTTTTCCGCACCTCCTCCGAAGGCAAACGTGATTTCTCCAAAGTCATCGGCGGCCTTTGTTAAAAAAGCATTCCCATATACAACTTCACCCGTATTATCAATCAGTTCATAGCGCGGCCCGCTTGCCCACATGCCACGATCCTGATCCGTAAATTCCAGATGTCCGTAAATGGCTTCATTATCCCCATCTTCCCACATTAGAATAAAACCGTCGCCCTTAAAAATGCGAAGCGTCAAATTTCCGCTTTCCGAAGCCCAGGAGCCGAAAAAAGGCGCGGTGTCAGAATCAAGCTCTTGCATTCCAAGCGTATCCTCCTGCGTTATGAGGTCGCCCTTCCAGTCATTGATACTGCCAAAATCATACACATGGGTATAACCGATTTGAACAAGCTTTTGCGCAGCTTCTTTACTGCAGCTGCCATTTCGGCAATAGACAAAAATCGTCTGCTGTAAATCGGGCAGTTGTTCCGGCTGCTTTGTTTTGATTGTTTCCTTTGGAATATTGACGGCTCCGGGAATATGTGCTTCATCAAATTCCTCTTCGCTGCGCGCGTCAACAATGATAAAATTGTGATCCTTTTTCATCCTGTCCAGCGCTTCCTCCTGACTGATTTGAAAACAGCCGGCAGTCGTTGCGGGAGTACTTGCGGCCGGTTCTCTTTTTTCACTACAGCCGTATAGAAAGCTGTTGAAAACCAGCGCGAGCATGAAAGAAACGGTCATTGCTTTTTTCCATGTATGCATTTGTCTATTCCTCCACATGAAGCAAAATTGTGTTCAGTTTCAAGAAAAGGCTATGCCAAGGGCACCGTTGAATAATAATTCTAAGACCCCGAGCATAATCTGTTTTTAAGCGTTTCAAACAGATTGATCTGTTTTTTTAATTATAACAGACTTGCTTTCCATATTCACCCATACAACGTAAGGGCTGCATTGCAGATGAAACCTTATCCTTACGAACAATCCCTGTTCTTTTCTTGCTCCACATTGGTATAATTGTGCTTGCTTTTAAACAGAGGTAAACGTATGGTGTTCAGCAGTCTGACTTTTCTATATGCCTATCTGCCGATCGTCTTGATCGTCTATTTCATCGTTCCTTCCCGACAACGCAATATAACGCTTTTTATCGTTTCCCTTCTTTTTTACGGATGGGGCGAACCGCTTTATGTTTTGATCATGCTCTTTTCCATTCTTCTAAACTGGTGGGCCGGAAGACTGATTCGCCAAGAGCCGCGACATGCAAAACGCCTGCTTATTTTAAGCATTGCCATAAATTTACTGCTGCTCGGTTTTTTTAAATATTGGGATTTCTTTGCAGAAAACCTGCGGCACATCGGGCTGTCCTTTCTGCCCTTGCTTCATCTCAACTTGCCCATCGGCATCAGTTTCTATACATTTCAGGCGATGAGCTACCCGATTGATATTTACCGGGGCAAAGCGAAACCACAGACCTCCTTCGTCAATTTCGGCGCTTATGTTACGATGTTCCCGCAGCTGATTGCCGGGCCGATCATCCGTTATGTGGACGTCGCCGATCAACTGATCAAGCGCAAGATCAATTCTGTTTCTTTTGCTGTCGGCATCCGCCGCTTTACCATAGGTTTATGCAAAAAGGTTCTGCTGGCCAACTCTATCGGTGCTGTTTATACGGATATAAGCGCCTTGCCCAACAGCCAGATGACAACTTTAACGGCCTGGATCGGCATCTTTTCTTATGCCATGCAGATTTATTACGACTTCTCCGGCTATTCCGATATGGCGATCGGCTTAGGTAAAATGCTGGGCTTTACTTTTCCGGAAAATTTCAACTATCCCTATATTGCCACGTCTGTTACCGATTTCTGGAGACGCTGGCACATCTCTCTTTCCACCTGGTTTCGTGACTATGTTTATATTCCCCTGGGGGGCAACCGCAAAGGTCAAAAACGCCAGCTGTTCAACATAGCGATTGTCTGGCTGCTGACGGGGTTCTGGCATGGGGCGGCGTGGAATTTTATTTTATGGGGAAGTATTTACGGAATCATTCTGATGCTGGAAAAAATCATTCTTTTGAAAATTCTAAATCATCTTCCCAAATGGCTTGGTCGGATATACACCATGCTGATTGTATTGATCGCCTGGGTATTGTTCGCCAACACGAATCTTGGCGCCGGCCTTCGATATATTCAAATGCTGTTTGGCGCAACCGGCATGTTTGCCAACGCCATGACCTTTTATTACTTCCGCGATCATTTTGTCCTCTTTCTGATCTGTCTGCTGGCCTGCACCCCGATTGCACATACTCGTTTCAACCCGCTGCGTCAACCATATGGCCGCTTCCTGATCCCGATTCTGACACCGATCGCCTTGTTTATCTGTACGGCATTCATCGTCAGCTCAAGCTATAACCCATTTCTGTACTTCCGTTTTTAAGGAGAATGTATGCGAAAAAAAATATCTGTTCATAAATTAACCGTTCTTCTGTTTGTGTGTTCTTTGGGGGTTATTTCCATCACCAACATGTTTTCAAAATATGAAACCATCTCCTGGAATGAAAATCGCACGCTGGCTGAAAAGCCGGAACTGACGCTGTCTTCCCTGGCCTCAGGCCGTTTTGACGATCAATTTGAAAACTGGTTTTCAGATCATTTCTTTCAACGAGACCATTGGATTGAGCTTCATGCCTTTCTGCGCAAAATGTGCGGCGCCATCGAAAATAACGGCGTCTACTTTGCCGCACACGACCGCCTCGTTCGCCAATTTCAAACAGTTGACAGTGCGAATCTGCAGGCAAATATTGATGTGATCCGCGCTTTCTCTCAAGCCGCCGATATCAAGGCCAATATTTTACTGATACCCGGTGCCGTCTGGGGAGCCGCAAGCGATCTGCCCCATGGAGCCGCCGACATCAATCAAACTCAACTTCTAAAATCAATCGGCAAGCAACTTGCTGATCAGAATTTTATTAATTTCACCGAACTTTCTTCCCCTTCTTCCAGCCTTTATTTTAAAACTGATCATCACTGGAATGAAAAAGGCGCTTACCAAGGCTATGTCTCCATTGCCTCGCAAGTGCTCAAAAAAATTCCAAATCGTTTTATCTACACCAAAAAAAGTGCAGATTTTCAAGGCACGATGTGCTCTCGTTCCGGAGCTTTCTGGGGGGCAAAAGACAGCATCTACGAAATTCAGCCGGAAACAGGTAAAATCGACGTTCAAGTCACCTATGACACGGATTCGACAGTATATGATTCTTTGTATGCACCGGTTCATTTATCTGAAAAAGATCAATATATGTATTATCTTGACGGCAACCACGCCTATGTCCATATTAAAACCTCAACCCCCAACGACAAAAAAGCAATCATTGTTAAAGACAGCTATGCCCATATTCTGATCCCGTTTTTAGCTGGCGAATACAGCGAAATTCAACTGGTTGACCTGCGTTACTATCACGCTGCCGTCAGCCAGCTGCTGGATGATAAAGCCCATACCGACTTTTATATCCTCTACAATCTGGATAATTTCTGCTCTGATCCAAATCTGGCCTTTTTACGTTAAGAGAAATGCGATGAAACTGACCTTTATCAAAACCGGAATCAATGGCGAAGGAATCGCCCGGCATAATGGCAAGCTTGTTTTCTGCAACGATGTATTTCCGGAAGAAACCGCCATTGTCATAGCGGTACAGGAAGAAAAGAACTATATCCGCGCAAAGCTGGATACCCTTTTACAGACCGCTGATTTTCGCAGGCCCAATCCATGTCCCTACGCACAAGCGTGCGGTGGTTGCGCGCTTTTGGCCATGCAGGATGCGCGTCAAATCTTCCAGAAAGAAGAACTGCTGCAGGAGGCGTTATGGAAATATGGCCATATCAAATCTTCCACGATCAGAAAAATGCACCCTTCTGTACAAACATTGCATTATCGCAATCAGCTGAAACTGCCGGTTCATGAAAAAGACGGTTTATTAACCGGCATGTATCGTCTGGGTACCAATCACTTTATTCCGATTGATGAATGTCTTATCCATGAAGAAGAACTGGAGCTCATCCGCAAGCGCGTGTTACAGATATTGAACCATTTTCACATGCACGCCTATAACCCGCATACGCATCGCGGTCTAAGGAGCATAGTCATCCGGACCATACAGCATCATACGCAGCTGACGTTCATTACCGGCAATGACAACATTGAAAATTCCCTTCTGATGGCCCTTGCTTCCATTCCGCATCTTACAACCATTGCGCAAAGCATCAATACAGAACGAAAGACAGTTCATTTTTTCGGCTCTAAGCCGCGTATTCTCTATGGTTCAAAAACAATTCCTCTGCGCATAGATGACTGCATATTTCAACTTTCTCCCGCCTCATTTTTTCAATTGAATACCTTGCAGGCGGTCAATCTTTATCATATGGCCATTGCCAAGATTGATCCATGCGACACGCTTGTGGAAGCTTATTGCGGTATTGGCGTCATGAGCATTTTAGCTAGACATAAAGCCAAAACAATTATCGGCATTGAAAATGTTGCGGACGCTGTACATAATGCGCAGAACAATGCGAAAGAAAATCATTGTGCGGATCATGTCCGTTTTATATGCGAGGATGCCGCTCAGGGTTTGCAAAACATACTGCAGGCATGCGCTGTCGATATTCTTCTTGTCGACCCGCCCCGCAGCGGTATGGATGAGCGAATGCTGCAGACGATTCTGGCATCTTCAATCAAAAAGATCATCTATATATCCTGTAATCCGGCGACGCTTGGACGCAACCTGAATGAGCTGAAACACGCCTATGAAATTCGTACCATTATTCCTTTTGACATGTTTCCCAACACTCCGCATGTCGAAAGCCTTACCATACTGACCAAAAGAGGAACTTCGGACCGCATAAAGAAACAGAAAAAACTACAAGCTGTCTGATTTTGCACACAGTTTCTCATAAATATGTGTTTTCATCCACGGCTCACAAACCGCACGCAGCGCCTCATCCGGTGAGAACCATGCGACCTGCGTGTTTTCATCCGGCTTTCTGCGCAATGGCTCCCTCTCATCCGCCATAAGCAAATAGGTCACATTCAGATGCAGATGAGAGCTGACATATTTCCCTTTTTTCCAATGCCCTGCAACCGGCAATATCTCCAAGGAAAAAATATCCGTGCGCAGCGGCTTGACATGCGTGACGCCGCTTTCTTCTCTGACCTCTCGAAGTGCCGTTTGCAGCAGATCTTTTTCCCCATCCGCATGTCCGCCAAGCCATGCCCATGACTGAAAAATTTTATGAAAAGCCATCAGCACTTTTCTATGATCCATCGACATCACCCATGCGGAAGCGGTAAAATGCGCCATGCCGTTTTCGCGCGTATACAGATCCAGCCCGGTATCCATCCAGCGCAAAATCTGCAGGCGGTCTTTTTCTTCCTGTTCATTAAATGGTTTAAAGCATTCAATCGCCTCTCGAAGCTGCATCGTCTTTTCCTCCTCTGTGCGTACAGGCAATGACGAATACCAACAATAAAACGGCAAACAGCATCCAGCGCATGCATATTGTTTCGCCCCGGGTAATAAAAAGCTCATAATATCCGCGCAGATAAATCAATACAATCATGCCCGGTATGCCCCACTCCATATACTGCCGAGGGTAGCGAAAGCATAGCCCGTGGCCGCGATTTGCTTCATGATCAAATGTCTTCCAGCCCCATCCATACGGTTTTGTACAAAATAATACATAACATAAGCCGCCTAACGGCAAAAGATTGCTGGATACAATAAAATCTTCCAAATCCAATATAGATGAACCGGTGCCAAGCGGTTGAAAAGAGGACCATATATTAAAACCCAACACGCACGGGGCAGACAATATGGACAAACTGACTCCTGTTAATAAAGCGCTTTGTGAACGCGAGAGATGAAACAGACTGCGTCCGAAAGAAACGATATTTTCAAAAACAGCGACAACCGTTGTCAATGCGGCAAAGGACATAAAAATAAAAAACAAAGTTCCCCATAACCGTCCCATCGACATTTTGGCAAAGATCGTCGGAATGATCAGAAAAATCAGACGCGGACCACTGGCCGGATCAATACCGAAAGAAAAACATGCCGGAATAATAATCAAACCTGCCATTAATGCCACAAAGGTATCCAGCAGGGTAATCATACACGCCTCACTGCATAGACTGCGGGTTTCCTCCAGATAACTGCCAAATATCAGCATGGAACCGATACCGATTGATAATGTGAAAAACGCCTGGCTCATGGCCGCAAAAATAACCGTGCCGATTCCTTTTTCCAAAATCATTTGAAAATCCGGGATGAAGTAATAGCGAATTCCTGCCTGTATATTCGGCAAAGACAAAGAATGCAGCGTCAGCATGATCATAATCAACAGTAACAATGTCATCATGACCTTAGAAACTTTTTCCACCCCGGCACGTAAACTTTTCCGGCATACGATAAAACCGATGAAGCAGGCCAAAGTGGTCCATAAAAGCATTTGCAGCGGATGCGACAGCATGAGCGAAAACATATCCTGCACCTTTTCGGTTGACGCTTTTGTAAATTGGCCGCTGATCTGCAGGTAAGCATAATACAGCATCCACCCGGACACCGTTGTGTAGTACATCATGAGAATGATGTTTCCCAAGACGCTGATCCACTTCAAATGATGCCATCCTCCGCCTTTGGGTTTCAATGCGGAAAAGGCCTCCACTGCATTTCGCCGCGCTTTGCGGCCGATGGCAAATTCACACACCATGATGGGTATTCCCATGATGACCAAAAAAAGAAGATACAGCAGGATAAATGCGGCACCGCCATATTGCCCGCAATAATATGGAAACTTCCATACATTTCCAATACCGATCGCACATCCGGCCGATACCAATATGAAACTCAGCCGCGAGCTGAAATGTTCCTTTTCCATATCTCCCCCTTTTTCGTTTCAGTATATCGCATGCAAAAGGTATCGTAAAATGTAAAAATATTTTCATACAACGCTGCCGCATGATGCCAAAGAGGAAGCAATGCCTATTTTCACATTGTCTTAAACAGAAAAAGAAAAACATGATAGAGTTAAAAATACAGAGGTCATTTTATGCAGTATGAAAACAAATATGGTGTTTTAAAAATCTATACACAAAACGAATATACCGGCCGCACAATACGGGATTTTTTAACAGATCTGCATATCGGCAAAAAAACCTGCCGACAATTATTTCAACGCAAGCATATTTTGTTGAATCACATGCCCGTTGAAGATGAAAATATGCGCCTTTCGTCAAATGCCTGTATTCTTTTTCATACTCCTCCTGCAGGTATTGATGTCGCCGCTTCCAAAACACCTTGTACCGTGGTTTATGAAGATGATTTTGTTTATGTTGCGCACAAGCCGGCCGGTCTCATCCTCCATGATGAAGACCCGCATACCGAAACATTATCAACACAGGCAGCCGCATGGCAGCTTATAAACGGTATCCATCAGCCGGTCCGTTTTATTCATCGTCTGGATAAATTGACCACCGGCCTTGTCTTATTCGTTAAAGCGCCTCTTTTGCAGCCTTGGTTTGACGCCATGCTGCAGAAACGTGAGATACAGCGCACGTATCTGGCCATCTGTTGTGGTCATTCACATGTCAATCAACACTTTACTTATCGGCAAATGATCGGCCGTGATCGGCATGAAAGCGGAAAATACCGTTTCTCATCGACCGGTAAAGAAGCACTCACAAAAGCGGTTGTTCTATCCCGCAAAGGAAACTATGAATTAATCCGCTGCCATCCGGAGACCGGACGAACACATCAGATTCGCGTCCATCTTGCCGGAAATCAACATCCAATTGTAAATGATCCGCTTTATGGAATTCCTGCCCGTCCCTTTTTAAATATGGGCTTATGGGCGTATCAGATCGTCTGGAAAAATCCGCTTACACATGCGTTATGTACGGCGACTGACTTTCCCAATCCGGACTATGCCTTTTTTGATTCGTCATCTTTTCACTGAAAGCGCCATGATGTAAACAAAAAATTTACCCGGGCAATGGAAAAGAGCTCCTCATGGGAGCTCCTGCCACTTCTATGATTGGGAAAGGGGATCAATCACAGCATGTCATTTCCTGACTGCGCTTTTATGATAAAGGAAGTAAATCGTTAAATGATGTCAGTTTTATGGGAAATGATGTGATCATTCCAAAATAATCTGCGCATCGGCTCCTTGCTTTTGAGACTTGCCCGCTTGAAAATTCTTTGTCACATAGATTTTTCGCGCGATTCGATTCTTTAAATCATCAACATGCGAAATGATGCCGACTAAGCGCGAGTGACCCGAAAGTTTTTCCAAAACGCCGACCGCTTTTCGTAATGTCTCTTTATCCAATGTTCCGAAGCCTTCGTCAATGAAAAGTGTATCCATATGCATGCCCCCGATCTGCGCGCTGATTTCATCCGAAAGTCCTAAAGCTAAGGCAAGGGAGGCTTCAAAACTTTCACCGCCCGACAATGAGCAGGCACTTCTTTGTTTTCCCGTATAATGATCTAAAACATCCAGCTCCAATGCCTCACGGCTTTTTAAACCGTGCGCCCCGCTTCTGACAAGTTCATATTGCCCATCGCTTAAAACATGCAGGCGCATATTGGCCCGTTGCAGAATACGATCAAAATAAGCCATTTGTACATAGTCTTCAAACGTCACTCTTTCTTTTCCTCTTAACCCGGCATCGGCTGTCTGAGCAAGAGCGTTGACCATCTGCCAGCGTGCCGTTGTTTCATCCTGCCGATCATGTAAGGTTTTTAATTCCTTTGCGGCCGCCTCATTGATCCTTTGACGGCTCATCAGCTTTTCAATGATCTGCTGCTGCTTTTCCTGCTTTCGACGCAGATTTTCCTTTTCGGTCATCATTTCTTGTATATGGGCGCGCAAAGCCGATTCATCTTGTATGGAAGCAGCTTGAATACTGCGTTTTAATTCCGCACAGGCTGCCGCCTGCGCAGCATAATCCATTTTTGCCTGTTGGGCATTTCGACGTGCCGTCTCAAATTGTTCTTCCATATGCGTTGTAGCTTTGTGAACATCCGCTAAGGCTTTCTGGGCATGGGAAAAGGACACATAAGTCAATTGCCGTTTCAATTCTTTCGCCATTGTTTTCGTAACTGCCAGCTCTTTCATCATGTCCTGCAGCGCTGCCTGCATATTTTCTATATCATTTTTTTCATCTTCTATCGTCCGCCGCAGTGTCGGTACGGATTTCTGTAATACCTCAAAATGGCGAACACGCTCTGCTAAGCCGCAGACTGCCTGTTTCAGGTTTTCCAAATGCGCTTCTTCCATCCGGACAGCTTCCTGCATTTCGGATGCGTCTTTCTGCACAAATGGAATATGTACATTTTTAAATGCCTCCTGCGCCGCCGCCAGCTGAAATTGTGTTTTTTCCTTTGCCGCATGGCAGTCCAGCGCCGCTCTTCTTGCTGCTTCACCCTTTTCGCGCATATCGGCCTCTGCGAGCTGAACCTGTGCCTCTTTCGGTGTACCTTCATGCATGTGCGCTTTCTTAGGATGCTCGCAAGAGCCGCAAACCGGACATGGCTTTCCTTCTTCCAGATCTTTCGCCAGTATGCCGGCCTGGGCGGCCAAAAAAGCATTCAGAAAGGAATGGTACGTTTCAATCGCTTTTTCAGACGCTTTTGAAGCCTCTTCAACCAAAGCGGCATGTTGCTCATATTGCAAGGCGGATTGCTTCCAAATATTCCACTGATCAACCGCTTTGCATAGTTTTTCCAATAGGTTTACGCTTTCCTTCTGTTCGCTTTCTTTACGGGCAAGCGCAACATCGCATCCCGCCAGACTTTCTTTTTCCGCCTCCAGATCGGCCAGCTCTTTTTTCTTCATTGCCCACGCTTCTTCCGCCTTTTTTAAGGCGGTCTCTTTTTCGTCTTTTTGCTTTGTCAGCGCAGTGATCTTGTCCTGTGCCTGCTCCAGTTCTCGATATCGTGGAAGGCTTTCTTCTAAGGTATGCTTTTCCGTATATAACCGATGAATTTCCGCTTGGACACCGGCCTCAACTTTCTGCTGATAAATTTCTTCGGTAATGTCGCGGCGGCCGCGTAAATCTGCGCATGTCTTTTCAGCCTGTTCCAGCTGCTCATACAATTGCATGACTTGCTGCGCGGTTCCATATTCCTGGTTGATCGCCGTAATCCGGGCTGTTTGTTCACCGGCCTTTGTCTCTTCCTTCACTAAGGCCGCCTCATCTTCCGCGTGAATCTTTGCAAGAAGCTCCGCTATCTCTTCATAGCGAATGCCGATTCCTTTTTCTTTGATCATTGCTAACGGCTCTTGCAGGGGGCTGTTGGCATCGCATTGAATGACCGATACTGTTTTTTCAAAATCACGTTGATCATCACGCAGTGTCGTTTTCAATTCTTTTCCTTTTTCTTTCAAATACTCTTGCAGTGTTTTATAACGCTCGGTATGAAACAGACGTCGTAAAATCTCATTACGCCGCTTCGTATCGGCTGTCAGCAATTGCTGAAATTGTCCTTGAGCGATC
>CAUTVM010000058.1:0-11209 GCA_963541855.1 uncultured Erysipelotrichaceae bacterium | reverse complement strand
TACCGCATCGTCATCAGCAAAATAAAAAGGTCATATTTTCTTCATCGATCCGGAAAGAGCTTATGGCGAGTGAAGAATATGCCGTCGCAAAGTGTATCTTGCGTTTGCCGGAAGTTTGCCGATATGTCACGATAGACGAAGAGGACAGCATTGATTTTGCGCGTCTGCTGATTTTATTTCGTGATTTTGATCTGCGGAATGAGCAGGATGTAAAAAGCGTAAAACCCCTGTATCTTGTCGAAGCAGGCGATCTTCTTGAGCGCTCTTTTCATCATGTTCGTACATCCATGGCGCAATCTTTTTATGCTTCGTCCTTATTTGTAAAATATCGAAAAGATTTTGTATCTTTGGTTTTGCATATCTATCTTGAAAATCGCTTCGGACATACAGCAAGCTCCCATTTAATAACCTATGCCGAGGCCTTGCCGGATCGTATTTCACCGATTTGCATGGAAATGGCGCGGGAATTTATCGATGCCATAGGAACGGAATTAAACGAAAAGGAAATAGACGGGGCGGTTATTATTTCATTTGGCGCCTTGTTTCAATGCATCATGAGAAAAATACCTTATGCCTATCATCCGCGCCGCATCGCAGTTGTTTCAACTGCCGGAAAAGTGATTGCCGAGCAGATTCGGGAATCCCTGCTGGATCACTTTGGCCGTTACATTTCGAATATTGATATTTTTGAGCAATATGAAATGAGGAAAACCAGCTTTTCAAATTATGATGCGGCGATCAGCACCAGTTTCAGTCATTCGGATAATTACTACCCCATGCCGTTTATTCAGGATATTGATTTCGAGGCGATTCATCAAAATGAAGCGCTGTTTCATGACTTGTTTTTACCCGGTTTTGTCAGTCGAGCGCTCAATCATTTAAAGGAAATTACGCATTGCTATGATGATTTTCAGGCGGAAGATCTGCCCTCGGCGATCCGGATACTTGCCTTTCGCTATTGTCATTTTAAGAATGTCAAAGAAGTAAGTGCAAGAATGATGAGGTTTGAAAGGATCCACAGTTATTTTAGCGCCTGTTCTTCGACGGCCTTTCTGTTTTTTACATATGAAGAGGTCGGCCAGGAGACGATTGATGTCTATCATCTGAAATCCGTGATTACACATGCCAATGATACAGAATTGAAATATATTATGGTGATTTGTCTGGCCGGGAAGATGCCTGTAGAAGATCTGTGCCTGATAGAAAGAATGATGCAATTGCTGCAGAAAAGCAGCGTGTGGGTAAATGATCTTTTTAAATCATCCGATGATGCATGGGATCGGGCTTTTGAAGCGGTTGTCGGCTGCAAATTTCGCCAGAACCATAGCGCCCGCTTCCTCTTATAAAGTGAAATTGGTTTAAGTTTCATCTTTTTAGATGCAAAATAATCCATTCATGTTTTATAAACTCCGTGTCATGATAAAAAAAGTTAAGGAGAAAAGGATCATGTTGCGATTGTTTCTTTCTTCCCACGGGAAATTTGCGTCAGGTTTGAAAAGCTCCATTGAAATATTGACGGGCGCAGATGAAAAATTAACCGTTTTTGATGCATATATAGACCAAGACAGTGTGAAGCAGCATCTGGATGCCTTTTACAAAACGGTGGATGAAAATGATCAGATCATTCTCTTATCGGATTTATATGGCGGCAGTGTAAACCAGCAGATGTACCTTTATCTGGATCATCCGCATACACGGCTGATTGCGGGTGTCAATCTGGCTCTGGTTCTGGAGCTTTGTACACGAGAAAAAATAACGGATGACGAGTTAGATCATATCATTGCGCAAAGCCGCAGTATGCTGCGGCGCGTAACCATAAAGCAAAATGATTCCGAAAAGGCAGAAGAGGATTTTTTTTAAGGGGGCGAAAATGATTAAATTGGTTCGATTGGATGAAAGACTGATTCACGGGCAGATTGCCATTAAATGGTCACGCCATGTCGGGGTAGACCGAATTATGGTTGCCAATGACGCGGCGGCGTCTAATGAGACAGTTCGTCGTTCATTGATGATGGCGGCGCCGGCTACGGTAAAAACAGCGATCAAGTCCATTGCGGAAACATTGCAGATGCTGCAAAATCCCAAAGCAAAAGAGCACGATATTTTGATACTGGTTAACAGTCCGGCTGACTTGCTGCTGTTGTTGGACGGATTGCGGAATGAAAAAATTGAAATGGTGAACATCGGCAATTATGGCCGGATTGCTCCGAAGAAGATGGGGGAAGAGCGTAAAACATATGCGGCGAATCTTTATCTTTATCCCCACGAGGCGGAAGAACTGCGGAAGGTGAAATCTGAATTTGGCTATGATGCCATTTATCGCACGACACCAGAAGACCAGGCCGAAGAAATAAACAAGCTGTTGGATAAATCAATGGAAAGGGGAAAATAAAATGGTACAAGCAGCTTTATCTATTGCAATTGCATATTACGTCTTATATGTTATTGATCGTTTAACCTCATGGCAATGCCTGCAGCGCCCGATTGTCGTTGCGCCGCTGGCCGGTTTGATTCTCGGAGACTTTCGAACCGGTATTATCATGGGCGCTTCACTGGAATCTATTTTTATGGGTATTTCCGCTATCGGCGGCTCTATTCCGGCAGATGCCATGTCTTCATCCGTGATTGCGGTTGCCTATACGATTTTAACCGGGGCTTCGGCTGAAGAAGGGTTGGCTATTGCCATGCCGATCGGTACAGCTCTGGCTTCGTTTAATGCGCTGCTCATGGCGGTTATTTCATCGCCCTTAGCTCCTCATTGGGAAAATCTGGCAACATCCAATATCAAAAAATTTAATTTGGAGACTGTTTTAGTATGTTTACTGTTGCCCTTGATTTTGACGACGGTTCTCTTCATAGCCGTTGCCTATGGTGTTGAAGGGCTGAACAACGCCTTGGCAGTTTTACCATCTTGGGTAATGAGAGGTTTGACAGTATCTTCTTCAATGATGGTTGCGGTAGGATTTGCAATTTTGACTTCCATGATATGGGACAAAGAAGTTTCAGCATTCTTTTTCGTTGGATATGTACTGGCGGCTTATCTTAAGCTGGGCGCGTTACCGATTGCCATTATCGGCTTTGCCTGTGCGGCCGCGCTGTTCTTTTCACGCAAGCGGCTTCTGGATATGCGAAAAGAATTCCAGACTGTCGGTGCAAATGGGAAAGCACATGTAGAAAATGAGGAGGATTTCTTCTGATGCCGAAAAATATTATGACTGCCCAAGATAAGAAAATTTTGAATCATATGTTCTGGCTGTCGCATTTCGTCTTTATGGATTTCAATATGGTCAAAATGGAAGCGGTAGGCTTTACATGGACAATGGAACCGGCTATTGAGGCAATTTATAAAGATGATCCGGAAGGGAAAAAAGAGGCTTATCTGCGGCATCAGGCATTTTTCAATACGCACGCCGTTCCCTTTAATTTCATTGCCGGTTTGTCTTATGCAATGGAGAAGCAGCACAAAGAAGGAAAAGTGGACGGAACGACCATTGAGAATATCAAAGCGGCTTTGATGGGGCCGACAGCCGGGATGTTTGATTCCTTGTTTTTCAATACCATGCGCGTTATCGCCGCCGGTATTGCAATCAGCTTTTGTGCGCAAGGCAACATTTTCGGCTCCATTCTCTTTATTCTGCTCTATGGCGTTACGCAATCCGTCGTAAAATACTTTTTATTGAATCTGGGCTATACGATGGGAACAAGCTTTATTGATGAGATATTCAACTCGGGATTGATGGAAATTTTGTCGCAATGTGCCGCTGTTTTAGGATTAATGATGGTTGGCGCCATGACGGCTACGATGGTAAAGGTGCCTTTAAACTGGACGATCGTCACCGGTGATACAAGCGTTGTTGTCAATGATATTTTGGAGTCGATTTTTCCCGGTCTGCTGGGAGTCATATTACTGTTTATCATGACGCATCTTATTAAAAAAGGGTGGCGGCCGACAAAATTGATTTTGCTGGTATTTATCATTGCTTTCATCGGCGCGATTTTACATATTTTCTAATTTTTGGAAAAGTGACCGCGAGGTGAGGGGATGACAAAACTGTTGGTTCAAGGGGATGATTTCGGTTTTACAAAAGGCGTCACATACGGCATTGCGGATGCGATTGATTATGGCGCGGTTCGCAATACAGGATTGTTTGCGAATATGCCGGCGGCCGTTTTGGCTGTAAAGCTGATGGAAGGCAGAAAACAGGTATGTTTTGGTCAGGATTTCAATATTGTGTCCGGACATCCATGTGCTGATCCAAAGGATATTCCACATCTGGTGGATGATCATGGCGCCTTTATACGATCCTCTGTTCGGGTGCAGGATGTGCGCTATCAAACGGAAAGCGGAAGGCGAGAGATGTTCCCGATGGAGGAGGTCGATTGCGAAATCAGAGCCCAATATGCGCAGTTTCAAAAATTGACCGGCGGGAAGAGACCGGGATATTTTCATGGACATTCTTTGATGCATGAAAATTATATGGAAGCCATTCGTCGCTTATCCAAAGAAACGGGTATTCCTTTTTCCATGGATATCATAAACAGAAAAAAAGCAGTTTCCTTTTCGTCCTTACTGCCATTGAAAAGTGACACGTCATTGTCAAAAAAAGAATTTAATCCTCTCAAGCAGCTGGATAAAAATCCATTAAAAGAGCTGCAAAGCATTGCCGGACAGATTCTGCAGCATGATTGCGTGTGGCTGGTTAAACATCCCGGTTTTCTGGATGCGGAGCTTCTGACTTTGTCGACGCTTTCCATTGAGAGAATTCGTGATCATGAGATGATGACGTCCACATGGTTAAAAGAATGGATTCGTCAGGAAAATATTGAATTGATTACATATGCGGATCTAATGGACATGTAAATGTATTTCAAGTGCATGCAGATATACGCATGTCATGCATATTATGCCATGTGCCGGGATATACTTTTTCGTTTTATGGCGGATATGATAAAATGATGCGCATGAAAAAGGTGATGATTGCATCCGGAGGAACGGGCGGACATATTTACCCGGCCTTGGCTCTGGCTGAAGAAATCAGGCGGCAGAATGAAGCGTGTGCGGTTATTTTTATCGGCAGCCGCAGTCGCATGGAAGCGACAATCATACCGGAACATGGCTATCGTTTTATTCCGCTGGATGTTAAAAGTACAAAGGGCGGCATATTGGTTAAAATGGCCGCTGTTTTCAGTATGCTTCAGATGAAGAAGAAATGTATCGCCTTATTAAAGCAAGAGCGTCCGGATGTCTGTATCGGCTTTGGCAATTATATCAGCGTACCGTTAATCATGGCCGCCCGTCAGCTTCATATTCCCACCATGATCAGTGAGCAAAATTCCGCCATGGGAAAAGCAAATCGCTTTCTGGCACGTTTTGTTGATGCTATTGAAGTTGCCTACCCTTCCAGCGCTATAGGCTTGGCAAAGGAAAAAGTACGTGTGCTTGGCAATCCGCAGGGATCATTTGTCCTGCATCAATCATGGCCTGCTTTGCCGCATGAAAAGCCATTGGTATTATGCATGATGGGTTCGCTGGGTTCCACTTCAGTTTCCAAAGCGCTAGATGACGCATTGCCTTGGCTGGATCATGATTTTGAGGTGTTGATTGTAACCGGCAAAGCAAATCCATATGTGTTTCAGCATTTGCGTCAGGGGATTCAAACCGTCCCCTATACGGATGGAGCGGCGATGTTAAAGGCGTGTGATCTGGCCGTGCTTCGAGCAGGAGCGACAACGCTATGTGAAGCTGCCGCTTTGCAAGTACCGTCTATTTTGATTCCCAGTCCTTATGTTCCCAATAATCATCAGGTTCATAATGCCATGACTTTCGTGGAAGCGGGTGCGGCTGTGATGATTGAGGAGAAGAATCTGGACGGCCGGAAACTGGCGCTTTGCATCAATACCTTGATGCAGGATCCGCAACGGCGTGCCCAAATGGCTGTCCAGGCGGGAAAGCTGGCAAAGCCAATGGCGGCGCCGCAGATGGTACAATGGCTCAGGGAGCTGGCAGGATGAATGATCTGACGGATATTTTTACAAAGCTGGGAACGGTTGAAGTGAATCGCTCTTTGGCTTCCATGACAACTTTACATATTGGCGGAGAGGCGGCATATGTCGTTTATCCGGATTCTATATTATCTTTGGAAGTTCTGCTTTCGCTTTTGCGTGAAAAGCAGATGCCGTTTAAGGTTATCGGAAACGGCTCAAATCTGTTGTGTTCGGATGAACGATATGATGGCGTGATCATCAATCTGAAAGCTTTTTCCGATTACTTTTTTATCGGGCATGATCTGCTTGCGCAGGCGGGCTGTTCCATCATTGCGCTAAGCTACAAGGCGATGGAAGCGGGGCTAAGCGGTCTGGAGTTTGCCAGCGGTATTCCGGGTACCGTCGGCGGTGCGGTATATATGAATGCGGGTGCCTATCTTTCGGATATGAGTGCCGTATTGGATTCTGTTTTTGTCTTTCATAATGGTCAATTTCGATGGTTAAAAAAAGAAGAATGTGGTTTTTCCTATCGGACGTCCATATTTCAGCAACATCCGGATTGGATCGTGCTGGCGGTTCGTATGCGTCTGACTTCTTCCAATATTGATGAAATTCGGGCTTTGATGGATTCGCGCCGGGCGCGGCGTATGGCTTCGCAGCCGCTGCATATGCCCAGTGCCGGCAGCGTGTTTCGTAATCCAAAGGAACAGCAGGCATGGAAACTGATTGACGGTATCGGCTATCGTGGTCATCGGATCGGCGGCGCCATGGTTTCTGAAAAGCATAGTAATTTTATTGTGAATGCCGGGCAGGCTTCAGCAGATGATTTTCTGACTTTAGCAGAGGAAATTCAGCAGAAAATACAGGAAAAGTATCATTATGAACTGCACATGGAAGTGGAGAAATTCAATTGGTAGAAGAAAATCCAAAAACCGGAGCAAAGGTGGAGACGGAGGGGATTGATCGTCTTTTTCAAGAGCGGGCGGAGCAATCGGATAATGCGGCATTTTTAAAATCGGCGCAACGTTTACGGTGGCTGACCTATGGCGGGGTCATCATATTGATGTTTGTCTTTTATGTTTTTTTGCCGGTTTCCCGTGTGCGGACGATCAGTGTACAGGGAAATTCAAATCTTTCGGAAGAATATATCCGGAAATTGAGCCGATGCACGACTGATCATCTGTATTATTTTTTGTTTCCGGGGCAGATTGCACATCGCATCCAGGCAGATCCCATGATTGCCGATTGTACGGTCAGTCTGGAGCGAAACGGTATTTTGCATATTTCGGTTCAGGAACGTATGCCGTTTGCTTATCGGTTTGATCAAGAGGATACGGTGCCGAAAATTTTATGTACGGACGGCACATCATTTGATTTGACCAGCGATTATATGTCGATTCTTTCACGTATACCGCTTCTGCATGGCTTTCGTGAAAAGCAGCAGGAGCATCTGTTATGTAATGCTTTTTCCGAAATTGATCCGCAGATGATTTCGGCAATGGCGGAGATTGCGCAATATGCATTGAGCTATGATGATCAGACCATTCAGATTCAGATGATGGATGGCGGATATTTTTTTTCCAGTTATTATGATCTGCGCAGTATCAGTGAATATGATCGTCTGGCGGTTAAACAGATGAACAAGAAATTTTGTTTATATGCCGGTAATGGCGGCAAGGTGGCTTACTCGGCCAGCTGTCCATGGGATACGCCGGCTAATCCACGGGATTATTGGATGGATGAGGAAGGAAATTACATTATCAATCATTTTGGGGACAGAGCAATTAAACATTATTATCGTGATGATCATGGCGATTATTATCTTGATGCTTCAGGGAATTGGATTTTAATTCCCTTGGATAAGAATGGGGATGAAGTGGTTGATGCGAATTTTTTGGCTCATTATGAAGCGGGCTATTATGACAGTGGTCAGCTTGTCTTGCCGGAAACGGAAGAGGCGGAGGAAACGGAGGGCTGATTGGCAAAAAACGTCGGTTTCGATATAATATTTTACGCAAGAAAAGGGAGCGGATATATGGCGGTTGCGAAAAAGACGAATTACGGTTCCATCAATATCACGGAAGATGCAGTCGCTTCACTTGCAGGCGGCATTATTACGGAATGTTATGGAGTGGTCGGCATGGCTTCAAAGAAACTGTTGAAGGATGCCTATGCGGAATTGCTGAAGCGGGAAAATTATGCGCGCGGTGTAGTCGTTCGCAATACAGATGCGGGTTTGGAAATTGATCTGTATATTATTGCCGGCTTTGGCGTTCGTATTTCGGAAGTTGTTCAGGAAGCACAGAAAAAAGTAAAGTACGTACTTGAAAAAACATTGTCGACAGCAATTGTGTCGGTTAATGTTTTTGTTCAGGGCGTGCAGGTGATTGAATAGCGGAGGTTTTTGAAAACTATGGATAAAATCAATGGCGCTATATTCCTTGGCATGCTGGAGAGTGGTTGTGCCAATTTGAATAATCGGCGGAACGAGGTGAATGCTTTAAATGTTTTCCCGGTACCGGATGGAGATACGGGAACGAATATGTCTTTGACATTTACCAGCGGAATCAATGAGGTACATAAGAGCGGTGCGGAAGATCTGCCGACTGTTGCCAAGACGCTGGCACGGGGAATGTTGATGGGCGCACGGGGTAATTCCGGTGTTATTCTTTCGCAGATTTTTCGCGGTTTTGCCAATGCGGTCAAAGATCAGAATGAATTGACGGTCACGCAGTTTGCCGAAGCGATTATGGCCGGGGCAATGAAGGCTTATAAGGCGGTTATGCGGCCGGTTGAGGGAACGATTCTGACGGTTGTGCGGGAGTCAGGGGAATATGGCTTGATCTATATGCAGAATCATCCGGAGACGGATTTGAATGCGTACATGGATGTTTTATGTAAAGAGGCGCGCGCATCATTGGATCGCACGCCGGAACTTTTGCCGGTTTTAAAGGAAGCGCGGGTCGTCGATTCGGGCGGCTGCGGCTTGAAAAACATCTATGAAGGTTTTTATGCTTTTCTGGAAGGGGCGCCGATTGTTGAAGGCGCCGCGGTGGAAACGGAACAGGAAGAAGTCAAAGCGTCCGGTTATCGGGTTGAATTTATCTTGAAGCTTTCCTCGCAAGGCACACATTTATTTTCCAACGGAAAATTCCGTGAAGCGCTTGGCAAACTGGGAGAAAATATTACGGTTATTGATGACGCGGATGTCGTCAAAGCTCGAATTGATTCTTTACAGCCGGGGGAGGTTTTGAATCTGGGGCAGCGCTATGGTGATTTTACCTCCATTCAGATTGATAATTTAATGAATCCGCTGCACCCGTCTATTTTGGATACGGCAGAAATGGCACAGGAGAAAGAATTCGGTATTATTACGGTCTGTGCCGGAGAGGGTCTTGCGTCATTGTTCAAAGCTTATCGGGCGGATCGCGTGATCAGCGGCGGGCAGACAATGAATCCGTCGACTCAGGATTTTGTAGAGGCGATCAGCGGTATGCATGCCAAGCATATATTCGTCTTGCCGAATAACTCTAATATTATCATGTCGGCGCATCAGGCGGCCGATGTCAGCGAGGGAAAGGATGTCATTGTTCTGGAGACGACAAGTATTCCGCAGGGATTGAGTGCCTGCATCGCTTTTAATCCTGAAATGTCGGCAGAGGAAAATAATAAAAACATGCTGGAAAGCATTCATCATGTGAAATCCGGTTCAATAACCTATGCCATTAAAAATACAACGGTGGATGGGCGGGAAATCCATGAAGGAGACTTTATGGGTATTCTGAATAAGGATATCTGCCTGACGGATACGGATAAGGTCAATGCGGCTTGTCGTCTGCTGGATATGATGATTGATGAAAGCAGTGAAATTGTGACGCTGATTCAGGGCGCGGAAGCAAATGATAAAGAACTGAAAAAAGTTCAGGCTTATATTGAGAAGCATTATGATGTGGATGTGGATGTCCAAAAAGGCATGCAGCCGGTATACAGCTTTATCATTGGGGTTGAATAATAAAAATAGAGTAAGAAATGGCTGAAGATGTCATTTCTGAGCCATGCATTTGCATCTTGGAGATGTTAAAAAAGCAGCCGGTAGGCGTTAAAGCATTCCGGCCTGTTTTCATATCTTAGAACATAGATCGGTTTGTGCAGTATGAAATTTACAAACATGACTTGTAATAGCCATTGCAGGCTGATGTTAAAATTTGCAGAAGCGGAGGAAACTTATCTAATGAAAAGAGTTATGGTAATTGGATGTCCCGGAAGCGGGAAAAGTACATTTTCCAGAGCCTTACACGAAAAAACAAAGCTTCCTTTATATCATCTGGATATGATGAACTGGAATTCCGATGGGACAACAGTAGAAAAACACGTATTTATAGAGCGTTTGCAAGAGACAGTTCATAAAGATAAATGGATAATAGATGGGAATTATGGTTCTACAATGGAAATCAGGCTACAAGCTTGCGATACAGTTATTTTTTTGGATTATCCATTAGAAATATGTTTAGAAGGTGTAAGAGAGCGAAGAGGAAAAGAGCGAGCTGATATACCATGGGTGGAGCCTGTAAATGAAGTTGATGAGGATTTTATTGAATTCATAAAAAACTACAATAATAAGAACCGACCTGTTGTACGCAAGTTACTGGAAAAATATTCGGATAAAACTATATTAATATTTAGAAATCGCGAAGAAGCAGATAAATATCTTGATGAAAATAGATTGCTGAAATTTTGAGGATAGATAAATAGGGGAAGAGTATGGCTTCAAGTAAAGAATATTTAGATTTCATTTTAGAACAACTATCCGAGTTGGAAGAAATAACATATAGATCAATGATGGGCGAATATATTGTTTATTATCGCGGAAAAATTGTTGGTGGAATTTATGATGATAGGTTTTTAGTGAAGCCTGTTAAATCTGCAATAGCATATATGCCAAATGCAAAGTATGAGTTACCATATGATGGAGCAAAGGAAATGCTGTTGGTAGATGATGTTGACAACAAAGATTTTTTAACTGGCTTATTCAATTCAATGTATGATGAATTACCTGCACCCAAACCAAAGAAAAAGAAATAATCAAATTAGAATTTGAAAGCGAGGTGAGCTCGATTGAAAAAGTATATTGAGAGTTTAGAAAAAGAATTTTCTTTGATAGAAAATGGCTTCAAAGAGGAAGAAAAAAGAGCCTTAACCGATTATAAATCTAATGATAATGAAT
>CAUTVM010000057.1:0-11334 GCA_963541855.1 uncultured Erysipelotrichaceae bacterium | reverse complement strand
TGTGGTGCACCAGGCGGGATTTGAACCCGCACGAATCTCTTCATACGCCCCTCAAGCGTACGTGTCTGCCATTCCACCACTGGTGCGCGCCCAGTCATTATATATGGCTGATTTCGATTCGTCAAAGGGGAATGCTATAATCGAAACATGAACAAAAAACAAATGCTGCGCGCAGGAATGACATTTTTATTCGTGACCGTTGTAGGCATTTCTATAGTCGGAAGAACCGGTCGAAATGAGCCTATATCACAGCCCGATCCTGAAACATATGAACCCATGAAAAAACCTGCACTTTTCAGCGATGCATACTATCTAGTCGATCGCGACAGCGGACAGGTGATTTTGGAACAAAACAGCAGCGAGCGGATTTATCCCGCCAGCATGACCAAGATGATGAGTGTTCTGGTCGCTCTGGAGGCGATTAACAATCCGCAACAAGTACGCATTCCGATGGACAAACAAATGCTGGATCGACTGGAAGAGGAAAACGCCTCCAAGGCCGGTTTTGACGCCGACGATGAACCGACCGCCTTAGACTGTATGTATGGTGCGCTGTTGCCAAGTGGGGCTGAATGTACAGAAGCGCTTGCCATATATATATCCGGCAGCGTTGAGGCATTCGTAGAGAAAATGAACGCCAAAGCCGCCCTTCTGGGAATGGCGGATACGCATTTTACCAATACAACCGGACTGCATGATGACCAGCTTTACAGTACCTGCCGCGATATGGCCAAGCTGCTGGAAGCCGGCATGCAGAACAAAATATTTGCCGATATCATAAAGACACGTTTTTATACCTCCACACCCGTCAAAACATATCCGCAGGGGTTGGAAATGGATAACAATGTTTTGCAATATATTGATGCCTTTGAACCAAGATACGAAACACACTTTGATATTCCCGGCTTTATTGCCGGCAAAGCCGGATATACGATTGAAGCACAATATACACTCGCTTCCATTGCGCAGATCAATCATACAAATTTATTGTTTGTCAGTGCGCACGGATATAAAGAACCCCACTATCCCGCCAGTGTGGCCGATGCGGCCAGCGTGTATACTTGGTATCGCGATACGATGTCAAAACATGCCGGCATACGTAAAGGGGAGTCTTTTGGCGTCGTGCCCGTTTATGACAGTCTGAAAGACAATGTACGCGCAATAGCGGAAGACACATTTACCGCTGATCTGCCCCAAGGCGCGAATATGCATACCTTCCGAACACTGATGAACGGCATACAGGCACCGGTACAGAAAGGTCAGATCATCGGTCACGTGGATATTTACGCATATGATCAGAAAGTCGGCAGCGTTAATCTGATTGCCAAGGAAGATTGTCCCAAAACGCCAGCCGGCGTAGCACTGTGGTTTTTACGCCGACATTGGCTGCCCCTGTGTCTTTTGATAACGGTTCTTACGGCGTTATTTTTCCTGACGCAGGAGTATGCAAGGCGGTTTTATTGCCGCGGTTTGCGGCGGCGATGAAATTGTGTTTTGGAAATAATGCCTCTATAATAGGATATCGTTTCGAGTGAGGTGGAAGATGAGTTATCAAAAAGTCATAAACATTGCCGTCATTGCACATGTCGATGCCGGTAAATCGACATTGGTCAATGCATTCCTCAAGCAATCACATGTTTTCAAGGACAACGAAAAAGTTGTCGACTGCATCATGGACAGCAATACACTCGAACGCGAGCGCGGTATTACGATTTATTCGAAGAATTGCTCCGTACAGTATAAAGATTATAAAATCAATATTGTCGATACACCCGGCCATGCGGATTTCTCCTCAGAGGTAGAACGGATCATACGCACCGTGGACACGGTTATTTTACTGGTTGACTCAGCCGAAGGACCGATGCCCCAGACACGTTTTGTATTGCAGAAATCATTGGAGATCGGCTTACGCCCGATTTTGCTGATTAATAAAATGGATAAGCCCGATCAGCGCGCAGAACAGGTTATTGATGAGGTCTATGATCTGTTTCTTGACCTGAACGCGACTGATGATCAGCTGGATTTTCCGATTCTGTTTGGCGTCGCCCGTGCCGGCATTGTCCGTTATGATTGGAACAAGGACACCAATCAAGATATCGTACCGCTGTTTGAAACCATTCTTGCACATACCCAGGCCTATCCGGATTTGTCTGCAGAACCGGTGCAGATGCAGGTATGCGCACTGGCCTATGATGATTATATCGGCCGTCTGGGAATCGGTCGAATTTATGCCGGTACATTAGAAGCGGCGAAGGAATATGAAGTATGCAACGCCGAAGGTTCTGCCCGCAAAGGCCGTCTGAATAAGATATTTGTCTATAAAGGCCTTTCACGCATGGATGTACCGACCATTCAGTGCGGAGAGATCTGTATCATTTCCGGAATTGCCGATATTTCGATCGGTGATACGATTTGCCCAACCGGGCAGCCGGATCCGCTGCCGATGCTGAAAATTGAAGAACCGACCTTGTCGATGCATTTCATGGTAAACGATTCCCCGTTTGCCGGCCAAAGCGGTAAGTATGTTACATCGCGAAATATCCGCGAGCGCCTTGCAAAGGAACTAGAAGTGAATGTCGGTTTGAAAGTGGAAGATACAAGTACGACAGACACGTTTAAAGTTTCGGGGCGCGGAGAACTGCATTTGACAATTCTTCTGGAACAGATGCGCCGCGAAGGCTATGAAGTCGCCGTATCCAAACCGCAGGTTATTTTGAAAAAAATCAACGGTGTTACATGCGAACCGGTCGAAGAAGTGGTCATTGACGTTCCAAGCGAATATTCCGGAACGGTTATTTCAACCTTAAATGTACGCAAGGGCCTGTTGACGAATATGGAAGAGGAAGGCTCCTATACGCGGATTACCTATATGGTGCCTACTCGCGGTCTGATCGGATACCGTTCAGAATTTATCAATCAGACGCACGGCGAAGGTACGCTCGTACAGCGGTTAGCGGATTATGAGCCATGGAAAGGAGAGATTCCGCAGCGTGAAAATGGTGCGCTGATCTCTACGGAGACGGGCACAGCAATGACCTATGCGCTTTGGAATATCCAGGAACGCGGCGCTTTGTTTATCGGTGCCCAAACGCCGGTTTATGAAGGGATGATTATCGGCGTGTCGGCAAAGAATATGGATATGGGCGTCAATCCGATTAAAAACAAGCACATGACGTCCATTCGCTCAACCGGCAACGATGAAGCGATGAAGCTTGTGCCTCCACGTATATTAACGTTGGAATCAGCCATTGAATTTATCAATGATGATGAGCTGGTGGAAATCACGCCAACCGACATTCGCATACGCAAGAGATACTTGACGGAGATTGATCGCCGCCGCCATGCCAGACAATTAGGCAAGATGGCTGCTGAAGAAGAAAACGCCTGACAAAAAAGGAGCAGTATTCTGCTGCGCCCTATTTATCAGTATAACATAAAAAAATAAAAATGTAAGGGGTTACAAAAAACTTTTTTTCAGGTATAAAAAAGATAGAAGAAGGGCAGTATTCCAAAAAGAAAAAGGAATCGGAATTGGATTTCGGGTGTGATTCATCGAAGAATCAAAAGGAAAGTCTGTCGTTCAGGGAGGTCGCATGAGAAGACCGGGAATTTGTTTAGGCAGGGCGTCCGCTTAGGCGTTCCTGCAATGATTCATTTCGTGTTTCATGTCTGCTGTAGGGCGAGGTGATCCAGCGGTGCAAAAATAGCCACAGAATGATTGATTTTTTCATTGCATGAAGTTATTATGAAAGCGCTGATTTAAAGTAGTAATGCAGTTTGTTTCAGGGTGGCGTTGCACATCGACGAGGGACACAATTAACAGCCGAAGCAACAGCGGACAATCTTCATGGAACCCGCATAAGGATGCGGGTTCTTTTACATGGCTTTATGGCTCATTGACTGATATAATGCTTTTATGTTGGAGAAATCACAAATGAAAAGTGCTATTTTTTTAGCAAACGGATTTGAAGAATGTGAAGCATTGATTACGGTCGATATTTTTCGCCGGGCCGATCTTGTCGTGGATATGATTTCCATTCAGCAGGCGCGGGAAGTTTGCGGCTCGCACGGAATTCACATCATGGCCGATAAAACATTGCCTGAGATGGATCAAAAGGGATATGACGTTCTGCTTTTACCGGGCGGAAAAGTCGGCAAAGAGAATCTGGAGAATAATCCGGATGTGAAAGAAGCGATCATAACTCAGGTACAGTCAGATCGCTGGCTGGGCGCCATTTGTGCTGCCCCTGCCATCTTAGGCCATATGGGCTTGTTAAAAGGAAAAAAATATACATGCTTTCCGACTTTTGATGAAGCCGCTTTTGGCGGAACCTATCAGGAAACCGCGGCTGTACAAGATGGCAAGCTGGTTACCGGGCGCGGCATGGGCGTCACTATGGCGTTTGCCTGTCTTCTGTTAAAAAACTTTGTTGATAGCGCGGTATTGAAGCAGGTTGCATATGGTATGCAATATTCCATAACAAAATTATAACCATATGTAAAACGGGGGACGGGAGAACAGAGCCATGGCAAATATGTTTACGAATGAAGCGCGCATGTTTAAATTTGATGTGCTGGTCGAATATGCCCGACAGGCATTTAAAGGTGATGTGAATGAAGCGGATGTGCATGCATATGCCCGCAGCCTTGTCAGTATGGATTCGCCGCGCGTCCGCTGCTGTGTGTATAAAGAGAGGGAGATATTAAGACAACGTGTTCGTCTGGCGGCCGGACATATGGCCAATGACGTTGCTCAATATAATCCGCGTCAAATTGTACAGGTGATTGACGCCGCTTGCGACGGGTGTACGATTCACAAGATCCGCGTGACTGATAATTGTCGCAAATGTATGGCCAAAAGCTGTGTGGCCGCCTGTCATTTTGACGCCATGCATATCGGTACTTTTCGCTCAGAAATTGATTACGCCAAATGTAAAGAATGCGGAGCTTGCGTAAGAGCGTGCCCCTACAATGCCATTGTGGAAACGGAGCGCCCATGTTACGCACATTGTCCGGTACAGGCCATCAGCTGGAATGAGAATCACATTGCCGTTATTGACGAGACGCGCTGTATCAATTGCGGAGCTTGTGAAAGCGCCTGCCCCTTCGGTGCAATTGAAGATATTTCATGGGTTGTTCCGGTAGCTCAGCTGCTCAGAATGAAGACACCTTGCTATGCGATAGTTGCGCCGTCCATTCAGGGACAGTTTGATCGCGCTTCATTGTCACAGATCATGAAAGCGGTAGAGAAGCTGGGCTTTACAAAGTGCTACGAAGTGGCAGCAGGGGCGGATGCGGTTGCCGATCATGAATATGAAGAACTGAAAGAACATCACGAAAAAGGCATTCCCTTAACAACGTCCTGCTGTCCGGGCTTTGTAAATATGATGAAGATTCATTACCCTAAGGTTTATCAGGAAAATACATCCACAACCTTGTCACCGATGATGGCATTGGCGGTTAAGCTGAAAAAAGACCATCCGGATCACGGTATTGTATTTATCGGTCCCTGTTTGGCCAAGAAACAGGAGGCGATGGAAGAAGTTTCGCCGGTCGATTATGTGTTGACTTTTGAAGAACTGGCCGCCATGTTCGTGGCTTGTCATATTCTGCCCCATGATATGGAAGTTGAGGATAATAAACGGGCTTCCAACTATGGTCGTAATTTTGCCCATTCCGGCGGGGTGGCGGCGGCGGTCATGCAGGCGGCGAAAGAAAAAGGCGATACAACCGTTTATAAAGCGGTCAATGCCAACGGCGGCAAAATGTGCAAAACGCAGCTCATGCTCATGCAGATGGGAAAATTTCAAAGCGATATTTTGGAGGGGATGTGTTGTGAAGGCGGCTGTATCGGCGGGCCGGCATGTATTGTTGATGCCTCCATTGCCCAAGGGCGTATGGCGAAAGAAAATTTACCGAATCAAGGAAAGACCATCAAACAATCGCTCGATGAGCATGCATTTCATACCTATGATATAACGGCGTCGAAAACAGCAAATGAAAAGAGGAAGGAGAGCTGAGTATGGTCACGGTTGAAATCTGCATCGGATCTGCCTGCTACGTTAAGGAAAGCAGTCAGCTGATTGATACGGCGCAACAGTTGATTGAAGAAAAAGGCTGGCAGAATCAAGTTGAGCTGAAGGGTTGTTTCTGTATCAAATCCTGTCAATATCATCTGGGGCTGGGCGTTCGCATCAACGGTCAGCTCGTGGAAAATGTAACGCTGTCAAATGGCCGCGAGCTTTTGGAAAAGGAAATTCAGGCGGCTTTATCATGACCGATTATTCATGCATGCAGAAATCGGATCGGCTGACCCAATCGCTGGCCGAGCTGATCATTGACAATACGCCTAATGGCATTCTTGTTCTGGATAAAAATTTCAGTATCAAAGAGATGAATCCAAGCGCTCGAAGGATGACAAATTTAGGCATGATCAATCCGCTGGGTATGTATGTGCGGGCGGTGTTACCGGATGATGCGGTGGAAAGACTGATTAAAATGACGATGTCGGCACATACGGAATATATACGCGTGTACTATGAGGAATTTCATAAAGTCATTGATCATGCAATTGTCAAGCTTTCCGATCAGGAATATACGTTTGTGATCCTGATGGATCGAACCAAGGAAGATCAGAAAGAAAAAAAGATGCGCTCCATGCGCGAGCGCACATTGGAAATAACGGATCAGGTTATCGAAGAACAAATGCGAACAGTACAGGAAATCGCATCTTTGTTAGGTGAGACAACCGCTCACTCCAAGGTAGCTTTGACACGGTTAAAAGAAGCGATGGAAGATCATCATGAGCACTGAACCCTTTCTGTATATTGACGCGGCTTGGCGTTCATTGAATAAACAAGGGGAAGAATTGTGCGGCGACCGAATTCAGATCAGACGGAACGACAAGGGCATCGTGCTTGTGCTGGCGGATGGGCTCGGTTCAGGCGTCAAGGCGAATATTCTTTCGACATTGACGGCGACAATTATTGCCGAGATGATTTTTTCCGGGATGACGCTGGAAGAGGCAGTGGAAACGATGGCGGCAACCTTGCCTGTATGTCGGGAGCGCGGCATCGCTTACAGTACATTTACAATTATTCAAATTGATTACACGGGAGAAGTCTACATTGCGGAATTTGATAATCCGTCCGTCGTTGTGTTACGCGAAGGACAGCTCATGCATCATGAGCGGCTTATGCAGAAAACACATGATAGAACCGTTTTTGTAACCAAGATGACGGCGCAGGTCGGCGATTGTTTTGTGGCCTTTTCCGACGGCGTTCTGCATGCCGGAACAGGTATATTGTTAAATTTCGGCTGGGGGCAAAAAGAAGTTGAGGCTTTTTTACAAGCGGAAGTCCGAGCGGATGATTCGGCCCGTGAAATTACGCGTATCTTGTTGGCCAACGTTCACTATTTATACGGCTGTAAACCTCAGGACGACAGCACGGTCGCGTGCCTGCGTATTATTAAAGCAAACGATACCCGGGTCATGATTGGTCCGCCCGGCAAGGTGGAAGAGGATGAAAAAGTAGTGCGCCGTCTGCTGGAAGCGGATGGAAAAAAAATCTGCTGTGGCGGGACGACCTCACAGATTGTTGCGCGTTTTCTGAAACAGGAAGTGACAGTAGATACGCAAGATATATGGAATCGTGATGAACATGTGCCGCCTAAGGGATATATTGAAGGCATTGATCTGGTAACGGAAGGCATGCTGACATTGCAGCAGGCGGCCCGCTTTATTTCCAAAGCGGAACAGGATCCGGCGTATTTTGAAGAACTGCTGCTTTCCAAACAGCAGGATGGCGCCACATTGTTGGCAAAGCTCTTATTGACAGCAAGTTGTATTACGTTTCTGGTTGGTTTAAGTGATAATCCGGCACATGAGGCAATTGATTATTCTCCAATTTCTCTGCAGGCTAAAGTGCAGCTGATTCAGGAAATGGCGGAAAATTTGCGCAAAGTGGGACGAATCGTGCGGATTGAAATGTATTAAAGACAGCTGTTGTGCAAGATGTTTTTCATCTGCCCGGCTTTATGGCGTGTACAATAAGTACGGGAAGAAAAGGAGATATACCAACGTATGAGCGCAAGAGAACGTTTAATGGAATACTGCAAGATCGACACCCAATCCGATCCATGTTCGCATACCCATCCTTCTGCCGCTAAAGAATTTGACTTGGCTGAAATTCTTGTACGACAGTTACACGCGCTAGGTTTACAAGATGCTGCCGTTGATGCACATTGCTATGTGTATGCGCATCTGGCAAAAAATGTGCCGCATGATGTCGAAACAGTCGGCTTTATTGCGCATATGGATACCGCTCCGGATTTTACCGGAACCAATGTTCAGCCGCGGATCATTGAGAATTTTGACGGCAAAGATATTGAGCTGGGAAACGGGGTGGTAACGCGGATGGCCGATTTTCCGCAGATGAAGGCTTTTCAAGGCAAGACTTTGATGGTAACGGACGGCTCGACCCTGTTAGGGGCGGATGATAAGGCCGGCATCGCCTGTATCATGGAGGCCTTGGCTTTCTTTCATGCGCATCCTGAAGTTCCCCATGGGCCGATTGCCGTCGCTTTTACGCCGGATGAGGAAATCGGGGAAGGTCCGTTATATTTTGATGTCAAGAAATTTGACGCTTTGTTTGCCTATACGATGGACGGAGATACGGTGTCTGTTTTGGCGGATGAAACCTTTTATGCGGTAAAAGCGGAAGTAATCTGTAAGGGATTTTCCATTCATCCGGGAGAAGCGAAGAATAAAATGATGAATGCCGCATCAGCATCGGCGCGGTTTCATTCGCTCTTGCCGGATTACTTGACGCCAGAACATACGCAGGGGCGCGAGGGTTTTATTCATCTGGTCAATATGGAAGGAAATTGTGAAAAAGCGGTTCTGGAGTATATTCTGCGGGATCATGACGCCGAGCGTATCAAGCAATATCAACATCTGTTGGAGCAGGCGGCAGCGATGGTAAACGCATCTTACGGCGGCGAAATCGCTACGGTTACTTTTACAGAACAATATCGTAATATGAAAGAAATCATGTGTGAGCATCAAGAGGTTACCGAGCTGGCATGCAGGGCTTTGAAGAATCTGGGAATTCAGCCTGAAAAGATTCCGGTGCGCGGCGGCACGGATGGTGCGCAGCTGTCGTTTATGGGCCTGCCCTGTCCTAATCTTGGCGCCGGAGGAGGAAATTTTCATGGCCGCTATGAATATTGTGTATTGGAAGAATTGGATATGGCGGTTGAGCTGATCAAAGAAATTGTGCGTCTGGTAGTCGGGAGCGGGCAATGATCTGCACATGTACGATGAACCCTTCACTGGATTATTTTCTGGAGTTGAAAGAAACGCTGAAGGACGGGAAGCTCAATCGCGCATCCGGAGCCTGTTATCGTCCGGCCGGGAAAGGCATCAATGTTTCCATTGCCTTGAATCATATGCAGATCCCTTCACGCGCTGCAGGTTTTCTGGGCGGATTTCCGCGTGATTATTTCATTACCCTGCTGCAGGCCTATCCGTTTATTGAACCGAATTTTACCTATATCGCGGATCATACGCGCATCAATATTAAACTGAAAGATGATCATGCGGATACCGAGATTAACGCCAAAGGTCCAACGATTACCATGAATGATATGCAGAATCTGAAAGAGAAAGTTCGCCGCCTGGGGAAAGGAGATTATTTTGTTCTGGGCGGTTCTTCACCGCAATATCTTGATTTGGAAGTCATGAGTCTTTTACATTCCTGTGCAGCGGAGGGCGTATATCTCTGCCTGGATATGGATGCGCGTCTGATGGTGCAAAGTCGTGAGCTGAAACCTTTATTGATGGTGCGGCGGATGCGTGATTTTAAAGAGCAGGACGGTCTGGAGCAAGCTGCATCGATGTATACGTCCGGTGCAAAGCATGTGCTGTTGGCGGATACGGACAGTAAGAAAGCCTGGCTGATTTGTGATTGCGGTATATGGTGTTGCCGATTATTAAAGGAAGAGGAAAGGCCAATGCAGGCTGTCGGGGCTGCCGATGCGCTTATGGCTGGTTTTATTGCGGATTATCTGCGTTCAAAAGATGCGCTGGACAGCTTCCGCTTTGCATGTCATACCGCAAGGATGACGATGCTGGCCAAAGAACCGATCAGATGTGCGGACAGTATTTTCTATGAAGAAATGAAGCTGGAGGAAGTGAAGAGATGAAAAAATGGATGAGAATGGCGGCGGTTTTATTTTTGACGGCAGGATGTGGGAAAGCGTTGACCCCACAGGAAAGTCCTGACGCAACGACAAAGCCGGAATATACCTTTACAAATCCGGTGCCGTTAGAAACCAGCCCGGCAGACATGTCCGGATATTATTGGCTTTATGATCCCAGTCCTGCTTTTACGGAGATTTCTTTTGCTGATTCCATCCGGATGTTTACGGAAAAGGGAACCGGGCTTTTATATTATGGGCGGACGAATTGTCCATGGTGTCAGCGAGCTGTGCCGATTCTGGATGAGGCGGCACAGGAGATGGGGATTACGGTATATTATATCGATGCTGCTCGACCGCTTGCGGTTGGAGAAGACGGCGCCATTGATACAAAAAGAGCAAATGAAATTTATAATCAGCTGGTAGAGCAGATCAAGGAGATTTTGAAAGAAGATGAAAATGGCGGATATAATTTCCAGATTCCGGAAGTGATCGCGGTAAAAAATGGTAAAATCGTCGGGCATCATCTATCTTTAACCGATGACTTTTCTTTGACAAATGAAGATGAGCAGCTGAATGATGATCAGAAAGCGGAATTGAAAAAGATCTATGAAGATATGATCCTTTCCATTGCAGATTAAAGGACATAATAGAAAGAAATCAGACGGAGTATCGATGGCGATATGCCGTTTTTCTGCATACGGAAAATATACAATCACGAAGATGATGAAATTGTACTTTTATCAGCATGATTTTCATTTAAACAAGGATTTTTAGTTTTTATGATGCGTTTTTATCGTGTAAAATCAAGGTATTTTACTTATTTTCATGGTAAATCGGGTAATGTGAAACAAAGAACAAACAAAATTAGATACTATACAGCATTACTGAAATATACAAAAATTGTTCGCTTTAAATTCCTTTGTGCAAGCGAAAACAGAGGTATCCTATAGAGAAGTGAAAGCGATTTCACCGACTGCGCAAACGGGAGAAACCGCTCACGAAAACAAAACAAATATGGAGGTAAAAATGAAAGGAATTAATGTTCACAGTGAAGTAGCTCCTTTGAAAAAGGTACTGCTTCATCGCCCGGGTAAGGAGCTTTTGAACTTGACTCCGGACTCAATGGAGAGG
>CAUTVM010000056.1:0-11566 GCA_963541855.1 uncultured Erysipelotrichaceae bacterium | reverse complement strand
AAGATATTATAAATGAAATGCGAAAAGATTTAGGAGTAGGGAAGACGGATAAAGGGAAGTTATTATCTATCTTTATTAATGATATGGATAAATTGAAATAGTCTTATTTATTTTAATTTAAAGTCTTCATTTAATGAATTAGAATTTGCAATTAGGTTTCATAATGTAATAATGACAGAGGCAAATAGTCAAGTAAATACAAGGGCTTTAGAGCTTCTACCAAAGTTTAAAATCAAAAAATGAATAGTTGATGTGCTGTTTAGAGCGGTTATTACAAGAATAAATGTTGTAAACAGTACATCAGCATAAAGGAGGAACTCACATGTCTAAGGTGAAAAAAGACACGATTGAAGCAAAAGGTTTTGCTATTCAAATTTATACTGAAGACTTTAAAAATGACTATATAAGTCTAACGGATATTGCAAGATACAAAAATGTGCATGAACCTAAAGATGTTGTTAAAAACTGGCTGAGAGTAAGAGATACAATTGAATTCCTTGGTCTCTGGGAGACTATTCACAATCCTAATTTTAAAGGGGTCGAATTCGACTCCTTTAGAAAGGAAGCAGGAACAAATGCATTCACATTATCGCCTCAAAGATGGATTGAAAAGACAAATGCAATCGGTATTGTTTCTAAGCCAGGACGATATGGAGGCACATTTGCTCATAGTGATATAGCAATGGAATTCGCTTCATGGATTTCACCAGAATTTAAGCTTTACATTATTCAAGACTATAAAAGACTTAAATCAGATGAAAATTCAAGATTGTCACTAGGATGGAATCTTAATCGAGAAATCTCCAAGATCAACTACAAAATTCATACAGATGCAATCAAAGAGTATCTCTTAAAGGATCTTACCAACGAGCAGTTATCTTATAAATACGCAAGTGAAGCAGATATGCTCAATGTTGCCTTATTTAACAAGAGAGCTAAACAGTGGCGTGAAGAAAATCCTGACTTAAAGGGTAATATGAGAGATTATGCAAGTTTGAATGAGTTACTTGTACTTGCAAATATGGAAAGCTATAATGCGGTTCTTATCGGTAAAGGTATGGAACAAAAAGAAAGAATGATAGAACTTAGAAAGCTTGCAAGAACTCAGATGATGTCAATTGAGAAGTTGAACAATACAGGAATTAAGAGTTTAGAGGATAAGTCAAAGAAATAGAGAGGTATGTTCGGAGATGGGTATTGAAAATTATCTTATTTCCAATAATATTGCTCTTGTCTATACTAATTGCTTTTCGAAAATTTTGCTCAAAAGTTAGTGGAATGATTTTAGGTATAATATCTTTTTCAATATTTATCGGAGCTGTAGCTTGCTTTATACAAAAAGATATAACAACAGGATGATAGCATTACTACTAACGTTCTGAATCAGTCCTTATGAGCTGCCTAAAATTGCACTGTGAATTACCGCATATCTTGAAGTAGCAAAGAACATATTAAAGGAAATATAAGAGAGAACTAAGACGTTCGAGAATCTTCCGACGGTCAGCACTGGCAGGAAGTTTTATCTGAGCTGGTCACATTATCTCAAGCTCATGCGGATTGACAACATCGACGAACGCCATTTTTATAAAACGCTCTTTTCAAAGATTTAGTTAATAAGGTCGTAAATGCCGTAGTGGTATTCTCCGTAAGCTGAATATAGATCTATTGGCATAGGAAGCTTTGGAATATCACGGCATTTAAAGGGAATAATTTCCTGCATGCTCATCATGTATGCATTTGCTTTCCACTTTCTCATATCCAATGTGTATTTCAGCTTCTTCACTAACACGATCCCGTCCAGATATCCTTGAAGATGTCTGATACTGATCCCGCGCTTATGCCGGATCAATTCTTTTAGCTCTGTGTGCATTTCATTCACAGAAGGCACTGTTTTCCCATCGGTGTTGATACGGCATTGTACCTTTTAAGGTACTATCAACTATTTCTTGAAAAGAGCGATAGTTTTTCGAAAACCGTTGATTGAACTGCCCGGTAATTGGAATCCTCCAAGAGGAACCTGGAATTCATCTGTCTAAACCGGTAAAACGTCAATGAAAATATGAAAGTTTTTTGAAAACTTTATGAAATAAACAATGAACAAAATGAAAAATATATCATAAAGTATTTGAAAAAGTTTTCTTTGCCCTTATAATGACCATCATAAGCGGAGAGAAAATGAAAAAATACCTCTTTAAACGACTTGGCACCGGCTTCTTGGTTGTTTTATTCTCCATTTTATTTAACTTTGTTCTGATCCGCCTTGCGCCCGGTGATCCAACCAGATTGCTGGCCGGAAAAGACAACCCGAATCCCGAAACGATTGCCATGTTGCGAATGAAATACGGCTTAGATAAACCACTGTTGCAGCAATTCTGGATTTATCTGAAACAGCTGGTTCATTTTGACCTTGGCTACTCATACGTATCCAACCGTAATGTCTCCGAGATTATTCTGGAACGTGTCACACCGACACTGCTGCTCTCACTAACCGCTATGCTTCTGGCCGTTTGCATCGGAATATGGTTAGGCATACGCTGCGCACAACACCAAGGCTCTATTTTTGACCGCTTCATGTGCAGCATATCGTACCTATTTGACTCCACACCGGGCTTCTGGCTCGGTTTGATGATGATTCTGATTTTCGCCAGCACCCTGCACATTTTGCCAACCTCGGGGATGTACAACCTGCGTGCTAAAGCGGATGGCCTTGCCCGAACACTGGATATTCTGAAACATATGATCCTGCCTGTTTCCACCATGACGATGATCAGCATTCCTTATTACTTCCGCATCACAAGATCCTCCATTATGGAAACAATGAGCGAAGATTTCATCATAACGCTGCGCGCAGCCGGTATGCCGGATAAAAAAATATTCAACAAATATGTATTACGAAACGCACTGCTGCCCATCATTACGATTGTCGGTATCAATCTGGCTTATCTGATTACCGGCGTGGCGATGATTGAAATTGTCTTTGCCTGGCCCGGTATGGGACGTCTGATGCTGGATTCAATCACCAAACGTGACTATCCGGTACTTTCCGGCATTTACTTGCTGTTATCCGTTTCCGTTGCCGTCATGATGATCATTGTCGATATCATCTATGCGCTGGCCGACCCGCGCATACGCTATGACGTTGGAAATTAGGAGGAGGACTGATGAAAAAAATAAAAGCGTTTTTCCGTCTTTCCCGAAAGACTCCGCAAATGCGTATCGGTCTGTTCTTACTGACCATCCTCATTCTGATTGCTATCTTCGGTCCGCTTCTGGCCCCTTACGATCCCAAAATGCTGACCAATGACCTGCTCTTCGCCCCGGGCCAAAACGGCTACATATTAGGTACTGACGGACTGGGACACGATCTGTTCAGTGAACTTCTTTATGGTGCTAAAACATCCTTGAAAATCGGCTTCATCGCGGCTATGATCTCGGCCATTATCGGTACCGCTATCGGCGGTATTGCCGGTTTTTATGGCGGCATAACCGATAAAATCTTGAATGAGATCATGAATATTTTCCTGATGATTCCCTCCTTTTTCCTGATTCTCCTGATTGTCGCCATTTTCGGCAGTTCCATGCTCAACGTCATGATCGTCATCGGCTTGACTTCATGGGTCGGTAACGCACGGCTGATGCGTGCACAGGCAATTTCACTAAAATCACGTACCTTTGTTCTCAGTGAACGGGCAATGGGAGAATCACGCGCTTCCATTCTCTGGAAACATATTATTCCTAATGGTATTTTCCCTATTATCGCCAATACAACGATGAACATTTCCGGTGCTATCCTTGCCGAAGCCGGTCTGGCTTTTATCGGACTGGGCGACCCCAATGTGATCTCTTGGGGACAGATCATCAATGCCGGCAAAACTTATCTGCCCAAATGCTGGTGGATTACCACATTCGCCGGCGCCATGGTTGTCTTTACCGTCCTGACTTTTTACCTGATCGGCGATGGTCTGGCCAAAATTCTGAATCCGAAAATGGATGCCGCAAATAAAAGCTGACATGACAAGGAGAAGTACATGAGCTTATTGGAAATACGAAACGTTAATATCACGTACAAGCTTCCGGACAAATGCATCTATGCCGTTCAAGATGTTAATTTGGATCTGAATGAAAAGGAATCCGTCGGCATTGTCGGTGAATCCGGATCCGGAAAATCCACTCTGGCTATGGGGCTGCTGCGGCTTTTGCCCGGAAAAAGCACGACCCTTTCCGGAACGGCAAAGCTGAACGGAGAAAATATCTTTACGATGAGCGAAGACCGCCTTGATGAAATACGCTGGATAAAAATGTCGGTTGTCTTTCAGAAAGCGATGAATGCCATGAGCCCGGTACATCGTATCGGCGATCAGATGCTGGACATCTATCGTGTACATTATCCCCATGCAACAAAAGAAGAAATCAAAAACAAGATTATCACCTTGCTTAAAATGGTCAATCTTAATGAACGTGTATACAGTGCCTACCCCCATGAGCTTTCCGGAGGTATGATGCAGCGCGTCGCAATTGCCCTCTCCCTTCTCTTTAGCCCGGATATTCTGATTATGGATGAAGCAACCACCGCACTGGACGTCGTCACCCAGTCACAGATTCTCAACGAAATTATGGATCTGGAAAAAAATATGAATATTTCCCGCATCATGATCACCCATGATGTTTCCGTAGTTGCCACAACCTGTAAACGCGTCGTCGTCATGTATGCAGGAAGAATCATGGAAACCGGAGATGTCAAAGACGTTCTGGTTCATCCCCGGCATCCTTATACCGATGGCCTGCTGAAATCCTTCCCTTCCTTTACCGGCAAGCGTGATACGTTGCGAGGCATTCCCGGAAACCTGCCGGACCTTTCACAAAAACAAAAAGGCTGTGTCTTCGCGGATCGCTGCCCATTTGTAAAAACAAAATGTCGGGAAGAAATTCCCATGATGAAAAATTATTCTGCTACATGGCAGGCAGCTTGCCATTATGCACCGGGAGGTAACAACAATGACAATGCTTGAAGTCCATCATCTGGTGCAGTATTACAAACAGAAAAATGCCATTGATGCAAAAGGAAAAATGATACATTCCGCCATCGTTAAAGCCGTTGACGGTGTTTCCTTTTCCTTAGAAAGAGGCGAAATCATCGGCCTGATTGGTGAATCTGGCTGTGGCAAATCTACCCTGGGACGCTCTTTGGCGGGACTTGAAAAGCCTACTTCCGGGCAGATTCTCATCGACGCCCAAGACGCTGCCGCGCTTTTAAAAAAAGAGCCGCTGGCTTTTCACCGAAAGGTACAGATCGTCTTCCAAAATCCATTTGATACCTTTGACCCCCGCCATACCATTCGCCGCATTCTGCTGGATACATTAAAACTTCATAAAATCGGGACGAGCGAATCACAACGCCTGCATATCATTACGACGACGCTGGAGGACGCCGCCATGAAACCGGCAGACGACTATCTCAATCGCTATCCATTTGAACTTTCCGGCGGCCAGTTACAACGCATTTCCATCCTCAGAAGTATGTTACTGAAACCAAAATTACTGATTGCCGATGAACCGGTTTCCATGCTTGACGTTTCGATCCGCGCCGAAATCATCAACATGCTGCTGAAACTTGTTCATCAGCAGAAAGCCGGAATGATCTTTATCTCACACGATATCGCCACCACCCGCTACATCAGCGATCGCGTTGCCGTCATGTATCTGGGTAAAATCGTCGAAATCGGTATTACCGACAATATCCTGCATCATCCTGCACATCCCTATACGCAGGCACTGATCTCCAATACCAGTTCTATTGATCCTCTTGCATGCAAAGAGCCGATTACCTTGTCAGGAGAACCGCCCACCCCGATCGGCACCGGACCGGGCTGTTACTTTGCCCCGCGCTGTATGCATGCCGATGAAAAATGCTTCTGCAAATATCCCAAGATGAATGCGTAGCAGGATGGCCGCATGGTTTCCTGTTTCTTATATGAAAAAGGAGAATGATATGGATTTTCAAAAAATCATCAATGATGTCCCTGATTATCAGACCTTTCTGACCATTGACGAAATGGATGCTGATTCTTTCGCTCTTGCTCGTGCATTTCCAAATATCTGCTCCCTTTCCAAAATCGGTCAAAGCCGCCAGGGACATCCTATGTACTGCCTGAAAATCGGAAATGGCGAAAAGAAAGCCCTGCTTTTCGGTTTGCCGCATCCCAACGAGCCGATCGGCGCCATGATGTTGACATACCTTTCGCGAAAGCTATGCACAGACGCCGCTTTTCGGGAAGAAATGGGTTATACATGGTACATCATCAAAGCCGCGGACATTGACGGCACAAAACTGAATGAAGGCTGGTTCAAAGGGCCGATTACCTTAACCAATTATGCCCGCCATTTTTTCCGCCCGACCGCCGAAGAACAGGTCGAGTGGACATTCCCGGTCGATTATAAAACACTTCACTTTCATCAGCCGATTCCGGAAACAAAGGCGCTGATGAAAATCATTGATGAAGTAAAACCGGACTTTATGTTCTCTCTGCATAACAGCGGCTTTGGCGGCGCTTACTGGTATATCAGCCAAGAAGCTCCGGAAATCTACGCCGCACTTCATCAAAAAACGGTCGATCTGGGTATCCCGTTACATCTTGGAGAACCGGAGGCTCCATACATCAAGCAACTTTATCCGGCCATATTCCGCTTAAACGGCATTGAAGAAGAATATGACTATATGGAAAAATATGGCGACGGAAAAGATCCGGCAAAAGAAATTACCGCCGGAAACAGCAGCGACAGTTATGCCGCAAAATATGGAACCTTTACCTTGGTGGCAGAATTACCATACTTTTGTTCCAAGAAGATTACAGATTGTTCCCCAGCAGGCTTCCCGCGTGCACAAGCCGCTAAAAAGGGCGCCGCATATAAATACGAGTCCTATCAGGAGATCGCCTCTTCTTATGCTCTGTATAAAAAATACATCCATGGCGACAACCCTTTCACCAAGATGCTGGATATGATGATCAAACTCAATGCATCCAGCTATCATGCAAGCATGAAATACATTGACTCCAATCCGGATTTTCAAAAAGAATGCACCATATCCCAGGCATTTGACAGCCTTGAAGTTGTTCCCTTCTATGTCTTGCTGAGCTGGGGATTATGCTTGCGCGGCGCCGAAGTTGCCTATCGGCAAGCGACAGATCACGATCAAAAAGAATTGCTGAAAATCGTCAAACAGTTGCAGACGATCTTTGATGAAAAAGCAGAACAGGTTGAGAAGAATACCGCTTATGCCATCAATCCCATTCAGCAATTGGTACGCTCCCAGCTTGCCAGCGGTCTGACCGTCATGAATGATCTGAAAAACCGCGAACAAAAATAGATTCTATCCGCTGTTTCAAATGCGGAAGATCAATATTCAGGAGGAAAAAAATGAAAAAATTATGTAAAACCCTTCTTGCCGGCCTGATGACACTTTCCATGGCCGCCTGCGGAAACCCTTCCGTGCCCAATCAGGCCTCCGCCAACCCCTCATCCCCCATCAGCGGAATCAAAGAAGGCGGAACGTACATCGTGGGCCAAGGGGGCGAACCGGCAACGCTGAACCCGGACGCAACATCAGATGATTATAACTACGTCATTATGCAAAATATTTTCAGTCGGCTTTACAAACTGAATAATCTGTATCAGCCCATACCTGACTTAGCAACTTCTTATGACCTGTCCGCAGATGGTATGACTTGGACATTCCATCTACATGAAAATGCGAAATGGACGGATGGCGAACCGTTAACATCAAAAGACGTCAAATATACCTTTGATACCATCGCGGAACAGAAATATACTTTCTCTTCCGTCTTCGCCAGCGTCGCCTCCATTGAAACTCCGGACGACCACACCGTCGTCTTCAAAATGTCTGCGCCTGACGCTTCCTTCCTTGGCAATGTGGCATGGTATGGCACATTTATTTTGCCGAAACACATTCTGGAAGGCCAAGACTGGCTAAGTGCAGATTTTAATGACGCGCCGACCGTATCTTCCGGTCCGTTCAAATTTGATCAATGGAACAAAGGAACCGATATCCAGCTGGTACGCAACGATGACTACTTCGGCGATCAAGCACATCTGGAACGGATTATATTTACCTTCATTCCCGATCAGAATACTGCGTATCAATCTTGGCTCAACAATGAAATTGATGAATATGACAACTACCCGGATGCCGAATTAGCCGATCTCCAGCAACAAAAAGATAAATATTTCTTTGCCCAGCAGGAATGGCCTTCCCCCTGGTATATTGTCTTCAATCTGCAAAATGGCCCATTTGCCGATAAGCTCGTCCGGCAAGCCGTCGCTTACGCAATCGACCGCAACGAAATTTCCACAACGGCAACCAAAGGCCGAATGCCGGCGGCCCAATACTTTATTCCGGCCATCTATAAAGAGGCCGTCAACGATGAAGCCAAGCTGCCGGATTACAATCCTGAAAAAGCGGAAGAACTGCTTCAAAAAGCAGGTTTATCCAAAGATGCGGATGGCTATTACATCAATGACACCTTGACCATCATGTCCGGAGGTTTCGACGATACGGCAGCCGTTGTTGTCGCCGATCTGGAAAAAGTCGGCATTCATCTTTCGCTCAATGTGATCGACTTTAACATCTGGGTAACACAAGTCATGGATAACTATGACTTTACCATCTCCATGTTGGGCGGCTTCCAGGGGCCTGATGTTCTGGGCTGCGGCAGAAGATGGACATCTGACGGCTCTACCAATATTGCGCGTTATTCCAACCCCGAAGTTGATCAACTCTTTGCCCAGGCGAAACAAGCTTCTGACCAAAGCGTTATCAATGAGAATATGAAGAAGATTCAGTCTTACCTTGCCGATGATGTTCCCAACCTTCCTATGGTTGATTACAATCAGTTAATTCCGATCAAAAAATATATCATGGGTTCTCCGGATGTCATGCAGGCAGAAGGGGGCGCTAAAGAAATCGCCGGCTTCTCTGAATTTACTTACGTCTGGCTCAACAACTGAACTGAACATGAAGAAAGAAGCGTTGTAAAGCGCTTCTTTCATACTAAAAGAAAGGACTTTATGCATGCGTACATTAATTCAAAACGGAATTGTACATGACGGCGTCAATACGGCAGAAAAAAAAGACCTTTTGCTGGAAGACGGAAAAATTATCGCTGTCGGCGGCGAACTGTCCGCAAAGGAAATAATCGACGCTTCAAACAAACATATCCTGCCCGGCTTTATCGATCCGCTTTGCCATTGGGGTGTTAACGGAAATGGTACCGAAATCCGTTCCATGGGTGACGACAATGATGAAGCCAGCGCCCCTATCTATCCCGAACTTAGTGCTCTCTACGCGCTCAACGGCAGAGCTTTGAGCTTACAGCAGCTTTATGCCTTCGGTATCACCTGCATCGGCGTTTCACCATCTAACAAGACCCTGTTTGGCGGAACAGTCTGTGCCTTTGAAACCAGCGGCATCAACCCCTATAAGATGGTCGTCAAAGAAAATGCCGCCATGAAAGCCAGTGTCAGTCAAGAAGTCAAAACCACTTTTAAGGAAAAGGGCGGCCCGCAGACAGACATGAAAATATTTTCCATGTTGGAAGAGCAGCTGCGCTTAGCAAAAGAGTATGATCCTGAAGCGAAAGACGCCAAGCGTGATGAAAAAATGCTTGCGCTGAAACGGCTTTTGAATCATGAGCTGCCGCTGATCGTCACAACGGATACCGCAACGGATATCCGACATGTCGAAAAAATTATTGCGCCCTATCATCTGGAAGTGATCTACGTTAATACCAATGATATTCATCTGGATGATTCTTTTCTGGCCGATCAAAAAAGAACTTTGATTTTGCCTTGGAATGAATGTGACGCCCAGCCAAAAACCTATGGTACGGATTATGATGCCATTTATGCTCTGTCCAAGCAAGGGATGAATGTTGCTCTGGCCACCGGTGCCAACGGCTGGCAAGGGCGTGAAGATTTATTGTGGAATGCGGCCGATATGATGAAATCCGCAAAAGATTCTGACCATGTATTGAAGATGTTAACCGTCAATCCGGCAAAACTGCTCGGCATTGCCGATCGCAAAGGTTGTCTGTTATCGGGATATGATGGAGACCTTGTCATCTGGTCAGATGATCCGTTGCTCACATTTCAGGCGGAAATTGAGCAAACCCTGATTCAAGGGCATGCGGTTTATCGGAAAGGAGATGACATGCGATGCTACTTATAAAAAACGGAACCGTCGTCACGATGGAAAAAGAGGGTATTCTGCATGAAACGGACGTCTTATGTAAAGATGGCAAGATTGAAGCGATCGGTAAAAACATTTCTGCCGATGCAAAGATAATTGATGCCGCCGAAAAATTCGTCTTACCGGGATTTGTAAATCCGCACAGTCATGTCGGCGGGTTTGCAGTTGATGGCAGCGATGATGAAGATCTCAACGAAATAACCAATCCGGTGACGGCCGGACTCAGCGCATATTACGGCATTAATCCCGATGATCGCGCTTTTACTTATGACGCCAAAGTCGGAATTACAACTTCCGGCATCACGCCGGGCTCCGCAAATGTCATCTGCGGCTGGGTCATCGCCTTTAAATCAGCCGGCAAAGATATGGACTCACGGTTAATCAAAGAACCGGTTGCCCTTAAAGCGGCTATGGGGATCAATCCGAAGGGATGTTATGGAGGCCGACAAGGCAAACTTCCCGGTTCCCGAATGGGCATTGCGCAAGTCATGCGCGAATATTTTCTTGCCGTAAAAGAATATATGAAGAAAAAGAAAGAAGACGAAAAAGCGCCAAAATATGATCTTGATCTGGAGCATGGTATTCCTGTTTTGGAAAAGAAGATACCGCTTAAGGTACACAGCTATCATCAGGATATGCTCACCGTTTTGAAAATTGCCGATGAATTTGATTTTCAAGTCACCTTGGATCACGCCTTGGGCGCCAGTGACTTCTATGATGAAATTTCCCAAAACCCGCACGTACACGGCATCATCTATGGCCCAATAGGCTCCGGAATTATGCCGGGAGAATTATGCAAGCTTGACTTTGAATGCCTGAAAGGGTTCGATGATCGCGGCGTACTGGTTTCCGTTATGACCGATGGCCCGATCACCAACAATCATATCCTCGTCGATGAAGCCGGAGAGGCGGTAAGAAAAGGCATGGATCCCCTGAAAGCTCTGGCCATGATTACCATTAACGGTGCCAAAATGATCCTTGTCGATGATCGGGTCGGTTCCATCAAAATCGGTAAAGACGGTGATTTGCTTGTCTATGCAGGCATGCCGACTTGTGATCTTACGGCACGCAATCAGATGACCGTCATTGACGGCCAGATTGTTTATCGCGCTTAACAGCATCACGTCTGTCCCTGCTTTTTCAGCTAAACCCTCAAAGAAAAACAAAAAGACCCGGGGTCACTTCAACTTCAAACCTCGGGTCTTTTGCTTCATATTACTGCTTCTGTTCCTTAAACATCATGACTACTTTGATCACGATGATTCCCATGGAAATCATGAACACGCTTCCCCACATCGCCAT
>CAUTVM010000055.1:0-12038 GCA_963541855.1 uncultured Erysipelotrichaceae bacterium | reverse complement strand
CTTTGCCGCTGTTGCAGAGCAGATCGATATGGATTTAGACTTAATAGAGGCTTGAGAGGAGATTATGATGGAACGACAAGAGCTTGCCGCATATATTGAAGCAGCGCGCCAAGGAGATGGAAACGCCATTACGCAATTGGTTAAGGAATATCATGTCCTGCTCAGGAAAAATATCCGCGAGCAGTTAGGTGCCGATTGCGATTATAAGCCGATTGAAATTCACGCCTTATCCAATGCCTTTGCACATATGGATACCCTGCGTGACGCGGATGAATTTGAATCATGGCTTCTTTCTTATGTTCGTCAAGAAGTTTTGCGTTCCCCCTTATCCGCAACGATTCATGATCTGGAAAAAACACAGGATCATGCTGATTCAGGTGAGATCCCGTTCGGTATGGACGCCGCCGGAACCGAAAAGCAGGTTTCTTTTATCCCCTCTCCTTCCCCAGCGCAGTCCCAAGAAGAAGAAACGGAACCTGTTCAACAACCAAAACCGAAAAGAAGCAGAAAACCGATTCAGCCGGAAGAAAACGAAGAAGATGACGATGAGGATGAAGAATCTTTCAATGTCCCGGGATGGCTGCTTGGCTCCATCATTACCTTATTGGTTATTATTGCTTTGGGCTTGATACTCTTCTTACTGACGCCGAAGTTATATGACAAAACGTTCGGCCTTATTCCTTTCCTGCCGAAGGCGGAAACAACGCCAACCGTTACGCCGACGCCTTCTCCCACGCCGCAGACAACCGCATTACCGACGCCGACCATTTCCGCCGCGCCGACACCAACGCCTTCGGAAACACCGGTTCCTTCTCCCGAAGCTTCCGCTGCCCCTTCTGCACAATCTTCTTCCTCTAAAATCGGCACTGTCACAGTCAAAGTCAATGGATTGAATATCCGCTCATCCGCCTCCATCGGTGCCGGCAAAGTCGGATCCGCCGTCAACGGACAGACGTATGACGTTTTCAGTACAACTTCTTCAGGCGGTTATACGTGGTATCAGATTGGAGAAGGAAAATGGATTGCGGATAACGGTTCCTGGGTCACTTATACAGCCAACTGATTCTTTCCTTTAAAGCGGCATGATCTTCTTGATATGCCGCTTTTGAAATACTTTTCAGAAAATAAAGATGTTTATTTTATCTCATCCAGCTGTATTTCAATTCGACTTCTACGCTCTTCTGTCACCTTCAAAATCGGTTTGGGCTCAACCTTTTCTTCATTGATTGCGTTCGGCTGATATTCCGGTTCAAAACATATGGCGCCATGAACAACATGCACGCTTCCTTTTTTGCCGATCCCATTCATCTTGTTTCCTGTATATACATGCATGCCGGGTAAATCTGAGCGGATAATCATCTGCAGTTTTTTACCGCGGCATACTGCCATTTCTCTTAACCCCTTTCCGGAAATGGCAAAATAATGATCATAGCCGTTATTCATCTTGATCTGCTGATCTTTGCTGTCAATATCTTTTCCGATTTCTTTTGCCATACGAAAATCAAAAGGTGTTCCGCTTACAGCGGTTAAATCAGCCGCGGCAATATTATATTCATCATTAAGCGCATAAGCATCTGCATGTATTTGCAGTATATGCGTCCGTATCGTATCTGTATCATCCAGATTGTAATAATTATGATTGGTAAAACTGCATAAAGTATCCTGATCACAGGTTGCTTTCGCTTCCATGCACAGCGAGGAGCCATACAAAGAATACATAACGGAAACATTCATATTGCCGGGAAAACCTTCTTCACCATCTAAAGAAAGGCGACTGAAACGTAAGCAATCCGGATATTCTTCAACGGCATAAAGCTGTCTGTCAAAACCGTTTCCGCCATGCAGATTCGTAATTCCGTTTTCATTTGCCGGCAAATGATAGGTCTTTCCATGCAGGGTAAATTGTGCATTTCGTATGCGATTCGCCGAGCGTCCTATAAAACCGCCCATATGATGCGGATCCTGCTGATAACCGGCAAATGTATCATAGCCTTTCAAAATATCAATTCCTGTTTTTTTATCCACGATGGAAACGATGATCGCGCCAAAATTCATAACCGACACCCGCAGATGATCATTCTCAATGGTGTACAGATCAACGGATATGCCTTCTCCTGTCTTTCCAAATGCTTCTTTCATGATCTTTTCCAGCTTTCTTTTATGTTATTGTATCGCATTCATCAAAAATCATGCAGTTATCAACATTTTTTATAAACAACAGCCGATCAATTGATCCTTTTCTTTCTTTTTTGCCCTTTTTAAACATGCCGGCAGTTTCGCTTTTCCACATATGTTGATAAATGTTGTTTTATGCAAATACCCGCATTCTGTTCATCTTTTTTACTGTTTACAATTTGTGGATATTAACCTTTTTTTCGATTTTATCCACAAAAAACAAATTTATAAACAAGTTCATAACATTTCTCAACAATTTTCCACATTTTATTTTGTTTAAACATGTGGAAAACCTGATGATCTCAATGTATGACACTTCTTTTTTTTACTTTACTTTGTGGATAATTTTTTTGACCACAAATTTCCTGTAGAAAGGTTCTCAAAATCTATTAAAATAGGGTTGCTGCATCGTCTGATGCAAGAGGTTGAAGTGAGGAAATATGAAACAAACCAGAGACCAGTATTTGGCTAAGGTATGGAACCAAACGCTGGACTATTTAACAACCAATCGCAAAATTGAACCGGAAATTATCCGGACTTTTTATCAAAAAGCCTATTTAGCCGAGCTGAATGATCAAAAGGCAATTTTAGTTGTTTCCAATGTCATTGAAAAACAAGTGATTTCACAGGAAAAAGATGTCATCTGCGCGACGATGATTGAGTTATTGTCCCTCTCACATTCCCTTCTTTTAGATATTTTGCAGGAAAATGAATATCAGAAACACGTGGAAAATGAACCTGTCTCTCTTGATCTTTCCCATGATTCCGATTTTTTTTCGATGCCGATTCAAGCCGATCGAACCTTTGAAAATTTTGTTGTCGGTGATTGTAATCGCGAATCACAAGCCGCCTCATTAGCTTGCGCCTATAATCCGGGAAAATATTTCAATCCTCTTTTCATCTACGGAAATAGCGGTCTTGGTAAAACACATCTGCTCATGTCTATTGGCAACTATGTAAAAAAGTCTTATCCGGATAAAAAGGTTTATTATATTGAGTCTCTAAAATTTGTTGATAAAGTCGTTAAAGCAATTCAAAATGGGAAAATTGACGCCTTTAAACGCTACATGTGTACCATTGATTTGCTCTTAGTTGATGATATTCAGTTTCTTGCGGGAAAAGAAAAAAGTCACGAAGTCTTTTTTTCCATCTATAACGAGCTTGTTAATAACCGCAAACAGATTTGTATTGCCTCTGATCGACAGCCCCGGGAAATAAAAGGTCTGGAAGAACGGCTGATTTCACGCTTTTCCAGTGGTTTATCCGTCGGCATTGATTCTCCGGAATTTGAAACCAGTCTGGCAATTTTACAAATGAAGATCAAAAATTCAGGAAATGACATCTCCGAAGTTGATGAAAAGGGATTATCTTATATCGCTTCCAACTTTTCCGGAAATGTCCGTGATTTGGAAGGCGCATGGAATCGTGTTTTATTCTATGCCATCATGTTTCAAAAGGATAAAGGCGTCATTCAGTTTGAAACCGTCGTCAATGCTTTGAAAAATCAGGCGGTCGTTTCGGATAAAACCGGCTTGTCTCCACATCGCATCATTAAAACCGTTGCGGATTATTATGGTCTGACAAGACAGCAAGTTACCGGAAAGACACGCACCAAAAACATCGCCAACGCGCGTCATATCAGTATTTATCTTTGTCGAAAACTTCTGGATCTTTCCTACATCAAGATTGGTGAAGAATTCGGCGGACGTGATCACAGCACCATCATTTCCGCCTGTATGAAAGTAGATAAACAAATTAAAAAAGATCGTAATTTTGCTGCCGCATTATCAGAATTGGAAAAAATGATGCAGTAATCCACCTTTTTCAACACTTTTACCACATGCTGAAAATGATAAAATAGAGCTTGTTATAAAGGTATTGTCGTATTATCCACATGTTCCACCATCCTAATGATTATTAGGAATATTAAAAAGATATATATAAGCCTAGGCGCAAGGAGGGAAAGAATATGAATGAACCAAGTTTCCGCATCAATAAAGACGCATTTTATAACGCTTTACAAACTGCTAAATCGGCAATAGTTCCCAATTCTCCGATACCGTCTTTAAATGGAATTCGCATTGATGTTCAAGAAGATCAGCTTGTCATTACCGGTTCAAATAATGATATTTCCATACAGGTATTATTGAAAAATACGGCGGATCAGCCCATCAATCTGCACGTTGAAAAACAAGGCTCTATTGTCGTCGACAGTGCCTATCTTCTGGATATCGTTAAAAAAATGGACAGTGATGAAATTCAGATTTCCGTTCTTGACGGTACACTGATTTATTTTGTCGGAAATAAAGCGGAATTTAAAATCAACGGATATAATCCGGATGATTATCCGCATATTGATTTTTCTTTACTTGACACACCTTTCATGTTATCAACAAATAAAATGGCGGATATGGTTTTAAAGACGGCATTTGCCACTTCTAAAAAAGAAACACGCCTGATTTTGACTGGCGTCAATATGAAAGCGGAAAATGGAAAAATAACGGTTACGGCAACAGATTCTTATCGCTTAGCGCGTATGATTGTGGCTGCTGATTGTGAACCGTTTAATATTACCGTTCCGGCTAAAGCGCTTTTTCTGGCAAAATCCATTTTTACAACCGGTTCTGTTTCGATTGCGGTTTCATCACGTAAAATACAATTTCAATCGGAAAATGTCATCATGCAGTCCAATCTTCTGGAAGGAAAATTTCCGGAAATTGATCGTCTGATTCCATCTGAATTTTCGCGAACTTTAATAATCAATCGACAGGCATTGATTACGGCGCTTGATCGAACGGCATTTATAAAAACAGAAAATATGACGGTCATTCGTCTTCAAGTTGAAAATAAAGACGATGTCATCATTTCGACACGTTCACAGGAAATTGGTGAATCACATGAAAATTTAAATGCATGTTCCTATGAAGGAGAGGCGCTGGATATCAGTTTTTCAGGCAATTATGTCGGGGAAGCCGCCCGGGCCCTTTCCCAAGAGAATATTGTCATGTTATTTACCAATGAAATGCGTCCGTTTATTTTAAAAAACAGCATGGATGATACGGAGCTTTTACAGCTGGTGTTGCCCGTAAGAACGTATAACTGAAAGATTAAAAAGCGGATGAAAAATGCCGCTTTTTTAATAGTGCAAAAAGTCTTTAAAAAGGCCTTTAAATAAGGATTTTAGAGGTTTTTTATGATATAATTTTAAAGGTTTTTTCAAGCCGTGAAATGAAGGAGTCGGTCATGGAAAATGCACAAAAGGATGTCATTAAACTAGATGCATTTTTAAAGTTCTGCAATGTTGTTTCAACCGGAGGTCAGGCAAAAATTCTGATTCAAGACGGGAAAGTTTCAGTCAATGACAAAGTGGAAATACGGAGAGGATGTAAATTGCACCATGGCGATCATGTCACGGTCAATCAAAAAACGTATATTGTTGAATGCGTATAAAAGATCTGCAATTAAGAAATTACCGTAATTATGAATATGCCGATCTAAAATTACATGCAGGGATCAATGTATTTTACGGTCTGAATGCGCAAGGAAAAACCAATTTGCTGGAAAGTCTGATTTTTCTTTCTTTATCTCACTCCCATCGAACAAATGAAGATACGGCTTTAATCCGTAAAGGAGAACAATATGCCCGTTTGCATTGTATAGTGGATGATTTCAGTTTAACAGCGATTATTCATGAAAAAGGACATACATTATTTAAAAACAGGGAATTGATGAAGAAGAGCAGTGATTTCATCGGTTTGTTGAATGTCATCCTGTTTTCTCCGGACGATCTTTGGATTTTTCAAAGTGCACCTAAAATGCGGCGAAGAATGATTGATCTGGAAATCGGAAAAATGAATCGTTCCTATGTTTCAATATTAAATCAGTTTCATTTGCTTCTGAAAGAAAGAAATGCATTCTTGAAAAAAAATAAGACAGATACGATCTATCTGGATATTCTGAATCAGCGGCTTGTTAATCTGGAAATACAGATTATTGAACAGCGAAGTGCATTTATTGATGCAATCAATCAGTATATCGGTATGTATTACGAAAAACTAAGCCATACTTCCATTCCGGTGTCAATGGTTTATAAATGCTGTATTGATCAGCCATATACTGAGGAAAAACTTGTTACGTTGCATGCCTCTTCTGAAGTTCGGGATCAGATGATGCAATCAACAACGTGCGGCATTCACCATGAAGACATGCAATTTCAATTTGATGGACAGGATATCAATGTGAGGGCTTCACAGGGACAAAAACGAATGGTCATGCTGGCACTTAAAATGAGCATGCTTCATATTATTGAAGATCGTACAAAGCAGCAGGCGATTTTGTTACTTGATGATGTTTTATCGGAACTGGATGAAAAGCGACAAGAATGTCTTCTGCAAATGCGGACGCATTCGCAAATGATCTTAACGACGGCCATTGTGCCGCCGATATTGAGAACCAATGCCGATCGTTTATTCAGAATTGAGCATGGAAATATTTTTGCAGGATGATGGAGGTTTGAAATGGAAGAAAATAAAGATAAAAAAATCAATGAAGAAACGGATGAAGTCATCGGTGAACTGTTAAATATAAAAGCAAAAGCGGAATACAGTGATGAGGACATTCAAGTTTTAGATGGATTGGAAGCGGTGCGCAAACGACCGGGCATGTATATTGGAACAACTTCCGCACGCGGCCTTCATCATCTTGTATGGGAAATTGTGGATAACGGTATTGATGAAGCGATGGCCGGATATGCTTCACAAATACAGGTGAGCGTTGATCAAAATAATATTGTTACGGTTGAGGATGATGGCCGCGGAATGCCGACGGGTCTCAATTCTAAAACCGGGAAAAGTACAATTGAAACAATTTTTACCGTTTTGCATGCCGGCGGTAAATTCGGCGGGGGAGCGTATAAGGTTTCCGGCGGTCTGCATGGTGTTGGAGCTTCCGTTGTCAATGCCTTAAGCTCATGGCTGGAAGTATATGTATATCATGAAGGAACGGTTTATTTTATTCGTTTTGAAAATGGCGGTCGGGCGGTTCATGCATTGGAAGCGATCGGAAGCTGCGATGTCCATAAACATGGTTCCACAATTCGCTTTAAAGCCGATCCGGAAATTTTTAAAGAGACGACAGTCTATGATCATGCCATGCTGCGGGATCGTCTGCGCCAGCTTGCTTTCTTGAATAAAGGAATACGTCTGTCCTTTATTGATGAAAGAGAAAATGATCCTGCTAAGCAGAAATACTCGTTTTTATTTGAAGGCGGTTTGAAACAATATGTGGAATATCTGAATAAAAATAAAACCGTAATTGAACCGGATGTCATCTATGCCGAAGGCTATGAGAAAAAGCAGCGTATTCAGGTGGAAGTTGCCTGTCAATATAATGACGGTTATCAGCCAAGTGTTTATACCTTCTGCAATAACATCAATACGATTGAAGGCGGAACACATTTAGAAGGCTTTAATCTGGCATTGAATCGCATTTTAAATAAGTATGCGCGTACAAACGGCTTTTTGAAAGAAAAAGAAGATAATTTGACAACCGACGATTGCAAAGAAGGAATTACAGCCGTTATCTCCGTAAAGCATCCGGATCCGCAATATGAAGGACAGACAAAAACAAAACTGGGAAACAGTGAAGTGCGGAAAATTGTTTCCGATATTTTCGGAACCCAGCTGGAGAGATTTCTGATGGAAAACCCGGATCAGGCGAAGGCGATCATGGAAAAAGCGACCATCGCCAGTCAGGCACGTATTGCGGCGCGCAAAGCCAGAGAATCAACGCGTCGTAAAAATGCATTGGAAATCAGTTCATTGCCGGGAAAATTAGCTGATTGCTCAAGCAAAGATGCAAGTGTCTGTGAAATTTATATTGTTGAGGGAGATTCTGCAGGCGGATCGGCAAAGCAGGGGCGCGATTCTCATTTTCAGGCAATTCTTCCTTTGCGGGGAAAAATTTTAAATGTAGAAAAGGCGCGGCAGTCGAAGGTTTTTGAGAATAATGAAATCCGTTCTATGATTACGGCATTTGGATGCGGCATTCTGGATGAATGTAATACGGAAAAACTTCGGTATAACAAAATTGTCATCATGACAGATGCGGACGTTGACGGAGCGCATATCCGGACTTTGCTGCTGACGTTTTTCTATCGTTATATGAAGCCGATTGTGGAAAATGGATTTGTTTATATTGCCCAGCCTCCTCTGTATAAGATTCAAAAAGGGCAGGCTGTACGCTATGCCTATACAGATCATCAGCTGGAAGTGATCAAAGGTGAAATGGGATCCGGACTTGGTCTGCAGCGCTATAAAGGTCTTGGTGAAATGAATCCGGAACAATTATGGGAAACGACTATGGATCCTAAAAATCGTACTTTGATTCGGGTGGCGATTGATGACGCGGAGGCGGCTGATCAGAATTTCAGCATGTTGATGGGCGAAGAAGTCGAACCGCGTAAGAACTTTATTATTGAAAATGCAAATTTTGCATCGTTGGATATTTAAGGAGGCAAAGCGATGGCCAATGAAGAATATATGGACTGGGATGAATCGTTGATTGATCCCGGAAAGATAACGGAGACGGAATTATCGCGTGAAATTCGTCGTGATTTTTTAGATTATTCCATGTCGGTTATTGTTGCTCGCGCCTTACCGGATGTCCGTGACGGTTTAAAGCCGGTGCAAAGAAGAATTTTATTTTCAATGCGTGAAATGAATAACGGGCCGGATAAACCCTATAAAAAATGTGCGCGTATTGTCGGCGATACGATGGGTAAATATCATCCGCATGGTGACAGTTCCATTTACGGTGCTTTGGTTTATATGGCGCAAAACTGGAATATGCGTAAAGTTCTGGTAGACGGGCACGGAAACTTTGGCGATATGGATGGGGATGGCGCGGCAGCCATGCGTTATACTGAAGCGCGCATGTCCAAGATTGCGGTGGAGATGCTGCGGGATCTGGATAAAGATACCGTCGACATGCAGGATAACTATGATGGCGAGGAGAAAGAGCCGTCCGTTTTGCCGGCCCGATTTCCAAATTTATTGGTCAATGGCGGACAGGGAATTGCGGTCGGCATGGCAACCAATGTTGCTCCGCACAATCTGGGAGAAATCATAGAGGGTATATTTTCCTTAATGGACAATCCGGATATGACGGTGGTGCAGCTGATGCAAAAAATCAAAGGTCCCGATTTTCCGATCGGCGGATATATTTTAGGATATGGAGGTATTCGCAAGGCATTTGAGACGGGAAAAGGTTCCATTATCATGCGGGCGAAAACGATTGTTGAGCCGATGGAAAATGGAAAGCAGCGCATTCTCGTCACCCAATTGCCTTATCAGGTCAATAAAGCGGAGATGGTCAAGCGGATTGCGCAGCTGGCAAGGGATAAAGTCATCGAAGGGCTGAGCGATTTGCGCGATGAATCCAATATGGATGGTGTGCGGGTGGTTATCGAGCTGAAAAAAGACGTCCAGCCGGAAGTCATCTTGAATCAGCTGTATCGTCTTTCTCCTTTACAGGCAACTTTCGCAGTTAATAATGTCGTATTGATTAATGGTGCGCCAAAACAGTGCGGCATCATTGAAATTCTGACGGAATATATCAGCTTTCAGAAACAGGTTATCCGTCGCCGTGCAGCTTTTGACCTGAAAAAGGCACAAGATCGGGCACATATTTTGGAAGGATTGCGCATTGCGGTTGATCATCTGGATGCGATTATACATACGATTCGCAGTTCGAAAGACCCTAATGAGGCGATTGTGCGCCTGATAGATGGATTCAGTCTGGACGAAATTCAGGCAAAAGCGATTCTGGATATGCAGTTTCGCCGCTTAACCGGCCTGGAAAGAGAGAAGATTGAAAATGAATATCAAGATCTGCTTGTACAAATTGCGGATCTGAAAGACATATTGGCCCACGAAGCAAGGGTTGAGCAGATTTTGCGGGATGAGCTGTTAACCATTAAAGAAAAGTTTGATGATCCACGACGCACGGAAATTCTGAATATTTCAAGTAGTGTTGAGGATGAAGATCTCATTCCGATGGAGAAGATCATCGTGACCCTTTCTGCAAATGGATATATCAAGCGGATTGGCAGTTCTTCTTATAAAGTACAAAAGCGCGGCGGCAAAGGAATTAAAGGGATGGCACTGCATACGGACGACGTCATAGATCAGTTTGTATCGCTTTCCACGCATGATTACCTGTTGCTTTTTACAAACACGGGCCGTGTCTATCGTCTGAAAGGATACAATATACCGGCGTACAGTCGTACAAGCAAGGGCATTCCGGTTGTCAATTTGCTGCGTTTGAATAAAGAAGAAAAAGTCCGTGCGATTGTTCCTTATGCAATACAAGACGAAGCAAAAGCACTGGTGATTGTATCTTCCAAGGGATTAATCAAGCGTATGCGGATCGGCGAATTTAAAAATATCAACCGTAAAGGAAAAATTGCCATGTCGCTGCGTGAACATGATACGCTTGCGTTTGTCAAAGCAACCGGAGGCGAAGCGGATATTATGATTGGCTGCTCAAATGGAAAAGCAATCCGCTTTCATGAACAGGATATTCGTTTCAGCGGCCGCACGTCCATGGGCGTGAAGGCAATGAATACGGAAGGCGGCAGCGTTATAGGTTTGGCGACTTCGGAAGAAGGACATCATATGTTAACGGTCAGTGAAGACGGTTATGGAAAGTTGACGGAGCTTGCGGAATATCGGTTGACTAAACGTGGCGGCAAAGGGATCAAGGCCATGAACATAACGTCGAAAACGGGTGCGCTTGTATGTATGCGCGTCGTCACGGGTGAAGAAGATCTGATGATCATGACGGATGATGGCATCATTATCCGCATCTCGATGGATCCATTACGTTCGCTTGGCCGTAATACACAAGGTGTTCGTCTGATTCGTATTGATGAAGGGCGTCGTGTTTCAGCGGTTGCGGTTGTTGAACCGGATATGGAAGAGGATGAAGCGGATACCGTACAATAAAGCAGGGTGATCATCTTTTTTACACAAAGAAAAGGGGCTGTGTAAAAACCTCTGACCGAAAAGTCCAGGAATTACACAGCTTTTCTTATTGAAGAAAAAGGCATGGGAGCCGAACCCAAAGCCTTTTTGATAAAATATCTTTATTCTAGAGGAGTGGCTCTGTACAGCGGAATGCGTGGTGAATCCGAATGGCTCCGCCACGCGGATCGTGTGGCTGATTATTTCACAGAATTAGTACCGGAGCGGAAGTCATTTCCATCCCGGCTGTCTTGCACAATAGATTCGACGGTACGGCGGATCAGTACCAGCTAGAATGTCCGCTTGGCGATATGTTTTCTCATGTTGATCTTTCCCGTTTCAATCCATATTGCGTTATGAATGATCCTATCCATGATTGCATCTGCATGCATGTATTTTGACCCACATCTTTATCTTATAATTCCAGTTGTTTCATGAATTATTCAGGTGATATTTTTCTCGTACCTAAGGAGTCATGACGCATACTGACGGGTTTTTGGTTGTAGTGGAACTGATGCCCGTACTGGTGGTACTTATAACCGTACCAACGGTCTTACACGCACGGAATAATCAGTGTGGCTCTGTATATCGGATTCAATGGCTCTCAAGCGTCGGAATAATCACCTTATATTTTGAATTTCGGTTGTCAGCCTTATTCAATTATATACGGAGGCTTTTTTCATCGCTTAAGCTTTTCCCTTCTCATACGCATAGCGTATGGTTTTTATAGGAAACTTCGTTTTCCTATAATAAAATGTCCTTCCTCTTAATTGAGAGGTCGGACATTTTATTATGGGCGCATGGCCCTGTTGAGCACGAAGTGCGAAACAAAAAACCACC
>CAUTVM010000054.1:0-12289 GCA_963541855.1 uncultured Erysipelotrichaceae bacterium | reverse complement strand
AATGAAACGGCAAAAACCAAAATCAAAAAACGCAAAAAAAATATTAACCTACAATAAACTAAACCCATCATATAAAACACGCTAATGGCCGGTCAATTAACATTGAAAAAGATCATGTCATTACTGCAGGATAAAGGCTATCAGAATTTGTCCATTCATGATGGAATGGAGGCTGTTTATCAATGGCGGCATCTGGAGCGAAAGGAACAAAATGCAGATGCCGAGGCGATTGTTGCTGATCTGAAAGCATATTGCAGTATGGATACGTATGCGATGGTCATGGTATTAGGCTGGCTTGGGGCATTGGTTCAGGTGTAGAAAATATCGAATCTCTTTGCACTCATGCTATACTATGAGTAGAAGAGCGGTAGCTGTCAAACAGCGCAGCGGAATTTCTTCATCAACTGTCTGGCAGTCATTGCTTGCAGGAAAGTGAGGATATAAGTATGCGTTTTGAGATTATCGGTAAGAACATCAAAGTTACATCAGCGATGGAAAAGCAGATTGAAAAAAAGCTGAGCACGTTGGGCAAGTATGTGCAGCTGGAAGAAGATACAGTTGCTCGCGTGGTAACCCGAGTATATCCGAACGGACAAAAAATTGAAGTAACGATTCCGACAAAATTCGGAATCTTGCGTACGGAAGTGACGAATGATGATTTGTATGCGGCAGTGGATATTGCCGTTGATAAACTGTCTGATCAGATTCGGCGTCAAAAGACACGTTTATCACGCAAACATCGCGAGTCGCTGGCGGAGTCTTTTCTGGAGGAAAGTGAAAACGGCGCGGAAGAGGATATTCCGGTTCGTACCAAAAGTATTAAAGCAGATCGGATGGACTTGGACGAGGCAATCATGCAGATGGAATTGAGTTCGCATGACTTTTATGTCTATACCGATGAAGAAAGCCGGAAAATCGCCATTGTCTATAAGCGCAACGGCGGGGGATATGGACTGCTGGAAACTGAGTAATCAGGCGAAAATAAGATAACGGTACAGGAGATGATGAAGCATAAACATCTCCTGTATATTTCATGTATATGCACAAATAGCCGATACATACTGCATTTCATAAGGGAAAGAGCCGGTTTTATGAAACTTCAAAAAGAACAATTGTAATTGTTATAATAAAACAATGGGGATAGTGATTATATGCTGTATGTTTCAATCATATTGTTAGCGGCTCTTATCGCTGTTCAGATTGCTAAAAAATCGGGCATTCCGTCACTGATGCTTTTTCTCTCTTTGGGGATTATAAGTAGTCTGCTGGGTTTTACTTTTGATCATTTTGTCTTTGCCCAGAATTTTTCTACAGTTGCTTTGCTTATCATCATTTTTTATGGAGGCTTCGGCACGAATTGGAAGGCGGGCAAGGTGGTGATGAAGGAAGCGCTTGTTCTTTCCAGTCTGGGGGTTATTTTAACTTCATTGTTGGCAGGGATATGTATTCATATAACGCTTCGCTTCAATCTGATGGAAAGTTTTCTGATCGGATCCATTATCGGGTCGACGGACTTCGCTTCTGTTGCGAATATCTTGTCGTCTAAAAATCTGAATTTGAAATATCATACGGCTCCATTATTAGAGCTCGAAAGTGGTTCTAATGACCCGATGGCATTTACCATGACTTGTATTTTTCTCAGTTTAATAAAGGGTGACACTATTTCAATTGGCCTGTTGCTGTTCAAACAGATTGTCTGGGGAATGGTCATTGCTGTCTTTATCGCTTTTATCACACAGAAATTTATTGATTTTGCGGAATTGCAAAAGAGTGGTTTTATCAGCGTATTTATCATTGCCATTGCATTATTGTCCTTTTCTCTCAGCGAGTCTTTAGGAGGCAATGGTTATCTGACTGTTTATGTATTAGGATTGATTTTAGGGAATCAAACCTTTATTGCTAAAAAGGAAGTCACTTTCTTTTTTGATGGTGTATCAAACCTGATGAATATTTCATTGTTTTTTCTTTTGGGAATGCTTGCTTCACCACAACGGATCATGGTTAATCTGCTTTATTCGATCATCATTGTTTTGATTTTGACCTTTATAGTCAGACCGATTGTTGTTTTTTTACTGATGATTCCGTTCAAATTAAAAATGACGCAAAAGTTGCTGATCTGCTGGGGAGGTTTGCGAGGAGCAGCAGCTATTGCTTTTGCCATTATGGCAGTGAACAGCTATGATTCCAATACGATTGATATTTATCATATCGTGTTTGGTGTTTGTTTGTTGTCTTCCTTGATCCAAGGATCGCTCATGAAGTGGGTGGCAATGAAATTGAATATGATTGATCCTTCTAATTTAATTAAGAGAACGTTTAATTATTATGCCGGTAAAGGCAATATTACATTTTTAAAATCCAGAATTGATAGCGGCGGTTTATTCGCTTTTAAAAAAATTGAAGACATTTCATTGGATGCGCATCTGATTATTGCCAAAGTTATTCGCGAAGATCGGGCGATTGTTCCCAGGGGGAATTTAGTTTTATTGCCGGGTGATACTTTAGTCTGGAGCGGTGAAGAATATTTTGACCCGACGGGACATGACCTGCTTGAGTTTACGGTGACAGAGAATCATGCGTGGAATCGTAAGCAAATCAAAGAGCTGAAATTGCCTGCCAATCAATTAATTATTTCTATTGAACGAAACGATGAAATTATTCCAGCTGCAGGCAATACGATCATTCAGAAAGAAGATCGGATTTTACTATTCAAGGGAAGTGAAGAAGCAGGGGCTGATCGCCGAATTGTGTGAAGCGGAAAACGAATCATCTATCGGGCGAGGCTGATCTTAGCCGGGTTTTATTGTGTCCGAAAAGGGCATAAGCATGAAATGAAAGCAATATGGCATCAGCCTTTCATCAGCATGAATTGAAATAGTAGAAAAACAAGTGCCGTGGCAATCATACCCGGAAAAATCGTATGGGCGCGGCTGCAGAGAAAGGATTGTATGCCGCTTAAAACGATGGTAAAGAAAAGAGCGGCGAAAAATTCTGAAAAAGACCAGAAATGGAATAAAAGTGTGTAGAAGGTCCCAAAAACACCGGCGGTTACCAGAATGGCCAGCAATACTTGACCTTTGATGCGTATGCGATCAGTCATGACTTTAAACCCGATATTCATTAAAGCACTGTTTCCGAATGAATAGGCGATCAATACAGCCGGCCAAGCCGCTCGATAAGAATGAATGGAGAGAAAATCCGGAAAAATATGTCCCGCATGCAGAAAGAATCGCGAAGCAAAGATCCATGCACTCACCAGCCCTATGCCGATCAATGTATATCGCAAAGCTTTGCCGGGTTCTTTTTTACAGCGATTGTAATGAATGCCGAATAGATTCCAGTCATACATGATTAAAATCCATACCGTAAAATTGATGGCGAACATCTGTGTCAGCGTATGATTATGGACAAATTGATTCAGAAAAAAGGATAGAAAGGGAATGGATGAAAATAGCAGGAGAGAAATTAAAATCCGCTTTTTAGAAAGGCGTGTTGGATTTTTCATATAGCGTAAGTATAGCAAAGGAACAGGGCAATGCGTAGCGCTTTATACATTAGGCGCATGTTTCGTTGTATATTTCTGTTAATTTTTACACAAGCAGAACATTTTTGTCCCTGAAAGGTTGCAAGTGATACCTGCTCATGCTAACAATAAAGATAACAGAAACACGTGTTTCAATAATTCATGAATTGTTTCGTCTAGAGAAAGGGGATAAAGTAATTATGACAACTGAGAAACAAGTAAAAAAGCGGAGAAAAGGCAGCTCGCGGGAGCAATTCAGACGGTTGGATTGCGTTATGCGAAATATCGGTGACGTGTATATTCAAGCCAAGCGTCGGGTGGACATTTTGCAGTTTGAAGGCTATACACCGGCAAAAGAGCAGGTCATGAATGATGATGCCCGGCTGGTATATCTGATTGATCGAACGGTACAGGACTGTACGGATCGCAGCGGCTGCATCATACGTAATGAATATCTGCAAAGAAGTGAGAAAACCTGGCATCGTGCATTTTTTCCACGATCCACGTATATGCGTAGTAAACGAGAGGCTTTGCGGGAGTTTTTATCATTGCTCGGTATTCAATTGGATTGATAAAAATGGTAGAATTCATATCAGGATGTGTGGTATGGATCGTCTGGAGCGTTTACAAACTTTACTGCGTGAGTATACATCGGTCATGCCGATTACGCCGCAGATCAGTTTTAAGGATCTGCAGATGGATTCTTATGCCGTAGTAGATTTCATGCTGAAAGTAGAAGAACAGTTTGGAATTGTTCTTGAGGATGAAGAACTGCTGCATGTAGAGACGATTCAAGACGTCCTTAGGGTTATCCAGGAGGATACTGAGGAGGAAACATGTTAACTGGTATTGCGGCGTCACAGGGAATTGCAATTGCAAAAGTGTACAAGCTGGAGCAGCCGATATTGGATATTACGCGGTTGGAAAACGCAGACATTTCCAGAGAGAAAGAAAAGCTTGAACAAGCGCTGGCCAAGACCATTATGGATATTGAAAAAATCCGTGATCTTGCTGCGCATAATCTGTCGGCAGAAGAATTGGCGATTTTTGATGCGCATTTGATGATGATTCAGGATCCGGAATTTAAAGGGCAGATTCTGAATGAAATCGAAAGTTGTCATGAAAATGCCGAATACGCGGCTCAAAATGTTTCCCGCACGATGATCGAAATGTTTGAAAACATGGAAGATGCATATTTTAAGGAAAGGGCGGCCGATGTCAAAGACGTGTCATTTCGTCTGTTGTGTAATCTGACCGGTAAAGAAATTCCGAATCTTGTCATGCTGAATGAGCCGGTTATCATCGTTGCCAAAGATTTAACGCCCAGCGATACCGGTTCTTTGAATAAAATGTTTGCCAAGGGATTTATTACCGAAATGGGCGGGCGTACAAGTCACAGCGCCATTATGGCACGTTCTTTAGAAATTCCGGCTATTGTTGGTGTGAAAGGAATCATGGCTTCGGTGCAAAGCGGGGATCTGGTTATTCTTGATGCGCTCAAGGGAGAAGTGATTTTGCGCCCGGATGAAAAAACCCTTGCGGCTTATGAAAAGAAAGCGGTCTCGTTTCAGCAGGAAAAGGAGGCGCTTCTTTCCTTTAAAGATCAGGAATCTATATCAACTGACGGTCATAAAGTATTGCTGGTGGGTAATATCGGTTCTCCTGCGGATGTACAGGGCGTTTTGGATAACGGCGGCGAGGGCATCGGTCTTTTCCGTACCGAATTTCTCTATATGAAAAGTGAAACTGATTTTCCGGACGAAGAGACACAGTTTGCGGCCTATAAAACAGTTCTTGAAAGCATGCAGGGGAAACCGGTCGTCATTCGTACTTTGGATATCGGCGGGGATAAAAAATTAAAATACTATACGTTTGAAGAAGAAATGAATCCGTTTTTAGGCGTACGGGCAATTCGTTTCTGTCTGCAGCATCAGGATGTTTTTAAAACACAGTTGCGTGCTTTGTTGCGTGCTTCGGCATTTGGTCATCTATGTATCATGTTTCCGATGATTGCAACCGTCAATGAGTTTAAATATGCACGTGCTTTATATGATGAGGTGCGGGCAGAATTGTTGGCTTCGGGAATTGCGGTTGGAAAAGAGGTGGAAGTTGGCTGTATGATTGAAATTCCGGCGGCTGCCATATTGGCGGATCAGCTGGCAAAATATGCAGACTTTTTCTCTATCGGTACCAATGATCTGATTCAGTATTCTATGGCCGCTGATCGTATGAGCCAGTCTGTGTCCTATTTGTATCAGCCGTTAAACCCGTCTATTCTGCGCTTGATCAAATTGACGATTGAAGGTGCACATGCGCATGGCAAATGGTGCGGGATGTGCGGCGAGATGGCCGGCGATGAGTTGGCCGCGCCGATTTTGTTGGGGCTTGGTCTAGATGAATTTTCTATGAGTGCTTCATCTATTTTATCGGCTCGCCGTATGATCAATGGACTGTCTTATGGGCAGATGAAGGATTTAGCACAAACTGCTGTTGAAAAAGAGACGGGAGAAGAAGTTGAAGAACTGATTAAGAACAGCATCGGCAAAGAATAGAAATCGGTATAATAGAAGTGCCCAAGGGGGCACTTCTTATATTTATGGCGATGAACAGAAAAACAAAAATTGTATTTATTTCCAGTACCGGTGGACATTTAAGTGAACTATTGCAGCTGGAGCCCATGTTTGCGACATGTGATTGGCATCTAGTCACGGAAAATATGAAAGCAAATGTGCATCTGAAAGAGCATTATCCTGCCGGCAAAGTTTCGCTTTTGCAATACGGAACGAAAGCACATTTGTTTACATATCTTTTCATTTTCGCATGGAATATCATAAAAAGCTGGTATCTGTTTCTGAAGTGGCGGCCGGACTATATTATTACAACCGGTACGCATACGGCAGTTCCAATGTGCAAAATTGCCCATCACTACGGGTCTAAAATCATCTGGATTGAAACCATGGCGAATGCGACCACGCCGACTCGGGCCGGGGAAATGATTTATCCGATTGCCGATTTATTTATCGTACAGTGGAAAAGTATGCTCGATATATATCCCAATGCCGTATATGGAGGATGGGTATTCTGATGATTTTAGTGACATTAGGTACGCAAGATAAGCCTTTTTCCCGTCTGCTGCAGGCGGTTGAAAAAGCGATTGAAGCCGGTGAAATTCATGATCGCGTCATTGTACAGGCGGGATATACTTCATTTTTCTCCGCCCATATGGAAATTTTTGATTACATCAGTCGGCAGCAGTTTTCGTTATTTATACAGCAGGCGGATCTTTTAATTACGCATGGGGGTGTCGGAACGATCATGGCCGGGCTTCGTGCCGGGAAAAAAATATTGGCGGCTCCGCGTCTGGCAAAATATAAAGAGCATCACAATGATCATCAAACGCAGCTTTTGAGTGCTTTTGCAAGTGCCGGTTATCTGATATACATGCGTGATCTGCATGATATCGGTCCTTATTTGAAACAGGCGGAAACATTTACACCAAAGGTGTATCTTTCGAATCAGATGAATATGATTCAACGTATTGAAAAATTTATTGAAGAAAAAGAAGCGGGAGCAGTTGAAAAAAATCAGAGGTGAAGCAGGTCTTTAACGACAGCGGACGCGGCAAACATGCCTGCAACCGGCGGAACAAAAGAGACCGATCCCGGTGAATAGTGTTTTGATGGGGAAGCGGGCATATCAGCTTCCATCATTGACTTTATCGGAATTTCACTCGAACTGACCACTTTCAGCTTTTGAATGCCGAGTTTGCGGCATTCATGGCGCATGACGCGGGCTAAGGGATCATTTTTTGTTTTATATAAGTCGCAGATGCAAAGTTTTGACGGATCCAGCCGGTTCCCGCATCCCATGCAGGAAATAAGGGGCGTATGCGTTTTGGCGGCCTGCTGAATGATATCGAGTTTAGCGGTGATCGTATCAATGGCGTCGATGATGTAATCCCACTTGGAAAAATCAAAACGATCATGAACTTCAGGGAGATAAAAAAGGGGATAAGTATGTACAACAATATCAGGATTGATGTCATGAATACGTGCTCTGGCGACGTCTGTTTTCAGCTTACCGATGGTTTTTACAGTAGCCAGCAATTGGCGGTTTAAATTGGAAAGACAAAAGGTATCATGATCCACAACATCTAATGTTCCAATGCCCATCCGTGCCAGCGCTTCGATGGCGCCGGATCCTACGCCGCCGCATCCGAAAATGGCGATTCGGCAACGGCGTAGAGTTGCAAGTGCTTCTTTTCCGAGCAGCTGTTCGGTTCTGGAAAAGATTTCGGTTTCATGCATGTTTATCTTCCCTCTGTTTTTTTAATAAAATAAGGATAGGAACTGGGAACATAAAATTCCTGTTCATCTTCAAGGCGTATACATCCTAAAGCACGGCCGAAGACACAGCCGCAGTCGATATGAATCAGGCGGCCATTTGCTCCATGGATGATTTTCCCATCATATTTCATCCCGTATAAGAACGTGGGGATATGACCGACAACCATGATTGTATCCGTAAGGGGGTTGTCATCAAGGCCGATATGAGACCAGATCAAATCCGATTGCGGAATATTGCCGAGTCGTATATCCGCCGTACATCCTTTTCCAAGTCCTGCATGAACAAGCAGAAATTTCTTTTCATGAATATGAAGCTGCTGGTAGAAGGGGACATGATCCATATATAGCTGGATATCATAACAATCCGGAAAGGAACAGTCCATGAACTGGTCAGCAGTGGTCATGCCGCCATTGTAATACAGCCAAGTAATCAGATCATCATTCATGATGTTATAAAGGTAGCTGTGATCACGTTTACCTTCAATCAGGGCAGGTATATAGCGTTTAAACCATGCGTCATGATTTCCCATAAGCATGTGTATATTGGACGAAAGGCGTATTTTCTGCAGCAGCGGGATAGAAGCTCTCCCGCGATCACATACGTCACCGATAATCCAAAGATCATCATATGCGGAAAAGTGGATCAAGTGAAGCATCGCTTCAAATTCATCCAGACATCCATGGAGATCGCTGATTGCATAATTCGCCATATCATTTCCTTTCTGAAAAATGAACGAAGATATTTTATCACGCATCATTTCAATGTCGAATGATCCTTTTGCGTTTTGGTACGCATGAACATAAGCGGCCTATCTTTCCAAGAAGAAGGGCTTTTGCTATAATATTGCCGTTAAAAATGAAGGGTGGTATTGAAAAATATGGGAAGAGCACATGAAGTGCGAGCCGCTTCAATGGCCAAAACAGCGGCAATCAAATCAAAGCTGTATTCCAGATTTGGCAAAGAATTGTATATTGCGGCCAAATCAGGTGTTCCGGATCCGGATATGAATCTGACGCTGGCACGTAAAATCAAAGAGGCAAAATCAAATCAGGTTCCTGCAGATGTGATCAAGCGGGCAATTGAAAAAGCCAAAGGAAATGATGGGGAAAATTATGAGGAAGCCCGTTATGAAGGATTTGGGCCGGGGAATTCTACAATTATCGTGGATTGTCTGACTGATAATACGAATCGTTCTTATACCAATGTCAAGACAGCATTTAATAAATGCCACGATGCTAAACTTGCCGGCGCCGGCGCCGTTAGCTTCGGATACGAAAAGGTTGGTTTGTTTTGTTTTCCGTATACCGATGAAGAAAAAATGCTGGATGCGATGATGGAAGCGGAAGTGGACGTTTTAGATCTTGCAGTGGAAGATGGAAAGATGACGGTTAAGACGGCCTTTACCGATTTCGCCAAAGCGCAGGATGCAATTGAGAAACTGCTTCCGGATGTACAGTTTGACACTTGTGAAGTGACAATGCTTGCCAATGAAACAGTTATGTTGACCAATGAAGAAGACAAGGCGTCCATGCAGAAACTTCTGGATATGCTCAATGATATTGAAGATGTGAATAAAATATATACAAACGTCGTGGAGTAAAAAACAGGTCGTTGGATATTGGTGTGACCGATTTTCCAAACGGCCTTTTCTTTTGGCAAATTGCCGGCAGGATACAGTATTCTTTTTTTAATTTATTTGTTTTGGATATATTAAATAAATCTTAAAGAAGTAGATACTGTTTTCTTAAATGCGGGAATGATTACAATAAAGAAAAATTAAAGAGGAGGAGAATGAATGGCGACAATTTTGATTACCGATGATGAAGCGGATATCGTCAATGCGCTTGAAATTTATTTGAAACCGGAGGGTTATTCTATTTTAAAAGCGGCAAATGGCGCAGAAGCGATCCGCATCCTTCGGCAAAAAAATGTTGACCTTGTATTATTGGATATCATGATGCCAAAAATGGACGGCATTACTGCATTGTCTTTGATTCGTGAATTTTCCAATGTACCGGTTATTTTCCTCAGTGCTAAAGGAGAAGATTCCGATAAAATTTTAGGGTTAAATATCGGTGCGGATGATTATATTGCCAAACCTTTTAATCCGACAGAAGTCATTGCGCGTGTGCGCTCGCAGCTGCGTCGATATATGCATTTTGGCGGCAATCCGCACAAGGGAGTTTTACAGTTTGGCGCGATTCTTCTTGATGATCATGCCAAGAAGGTGAAAGTAGATGGAGCTGAAGTTTCGCTGACACCGATGGAATTTGGCATTTTAAAGTTATTTATGGAAAATCCCGGTCGTGTATTTTCTTCGGCGGAAATTTATAAAGCGGTATGGAAAGAGCAGCCGCTGGGCAGTGAGGGGACAGTGGCCGTGCATATTCGCCACTTACGTGAAAAGATTGAAATTGATCCAAGTACGCCGAGATACTTGAAGGTTGTATGGGGTCAAGGTTATAAGATGGAGGAAACAAATGCCTGAGAGGAAACATCGCTATCTGGAAAGTATATTTTTAAAAATATTGGGTGTTTTGATACTGTGCATTTCCGGTATTGCCATCAGCGTCTGCCTGCTGACACGGGAAGGGACAGATCATCTATCAAGAGAAAATTTTCAATTCCGGCAAAATATGGAACTGAGTCAGCAGTTGTCCAGGGAAAGTCAGGATATTTTCCTGAATTATCTAAGCAGAGAAAAAAAAGATGCGGAAATTCTCAGCCGATACTATACGCATGGGAATACAAATGTTCGCATTCGCGTGGATGTATGGGAAAAAGGACAACCGGCGGAAACTTTAGTCAATACGTTTCATAACGATGCATATGGCAATTCCTTACAGCAGTATTATGGCTTTGGTGAGAATGGTACGCCTCATTATTACGAGGCCGATCTGGATCGGGCAAGAGGGGACCTGGAATCGGGAAATGTACATGTTGTTTACGGAGTGAAACTGTGGTTATTGGAACCTTTGCGTGTCCATGATTCCTATTATGAACGTGTGCGTTATTTTCAATTCGCATCGGCTATACAGCCTTATAGTTCGGCTTGTGTATTGATCGGAATTTTTGCCTTTTTAAGTGCTTTGATTTATGAACTCTATTCTGCCGGGCATCGCAGGGGAAAGGATGAAATTGTCTTGACGGGCATGGATCATATTCCCCTGGATGTCAGCTTTGTCATATGTCTGGCCATAGAAGCGACGATCGCTTCTATATACATGGGAATGGACATGAATGCAGAATTTTCTATTTCCAGTATCTTTGGTATTGTCGGTACACTTTTACTTATGTCGCTGGTATTTTATTTCTGGCTCATGTCGTTGGCGCGCCGTATCAAAGCACATACGTGGATTGAAAATAATATAACGACTCGTCTGCTTAAGCGCCTGGATCTTTTGCTGTTTGGAGTTGATGAAAAACGCGTATTTATATTTCTTGTGCTTGGCTATTTTCTGTATCAGCTGACATTGATCAATCGTGCTGTAACTTCCGGCTCTAAAACATATCTGCTGTTGTGCGGCATAACAATTGGCATATGCCTGTATGTTTTGCATCAAAAGGGAATGCAGGAAACAATATCTAAAGCGATTCACGCGTTAAAAGATGGTAATACGGAATATATGATTCCTGAAAAAATTGTTAAAAGTATGCGCGGATCCATGCGGAATACGGCAATGGATATCAATGAACTTGGCGTCGGCATGAAAATCGCCATTGAAAAGCAGATGAAAAGTGAACGATTGAAGGCGGAGCTGATTACGAATGTGGGTCATGATATCAAGACACCTTTAACGTCTATTATCAGTTATGTTGATCTTTTAGATAAGCTTCCTTCTTCCCAAGAGCAGGCGCAGTATATTGAGGTTCTTAAGCGGCAGACAGAACGCTTAAAGAAGTTGACCGAAGATGTTCTGGAGGCTTCTAAGGCCAGTTCAGGTAATGTTGAGATGCATTTAAGCTCCGTTTCATTGGCAGAAGTGGTCGAGCAGTCATTAGCTGAATATACCGATAAGCTGGAAAGTGTGAACTTGGAAGTTAGAGTCAATGTTGTCGATGTTCCCAATGTGTATGCAGATGGCCGTTTACTGTGGCGAGTGTTGCGCAATCTGTTGTCGAATATTGCCAAATATGCGATGCCGGGTTCAAGAGTTTATATTGATGCTTCAAAAATCAATGATTCAATGATTTTGTTGACGGTAAAAAATACCTCTAAAGATCCGTTGAATGTTTCTTCGGCAGAGCTGATGGAACGTTTCGTGCGTGGAGATACGGCGCGTCATAGCGAGGGCAGCGGTTTAGGATTGAACATTGCCCAGTCATTGGTTGAGATGATGCATGGCAAGTTTGAATTGCGCATCGATGGAGATTTATTCAAAGTGATGATTCTGCTTCCTAAAGCAGTGCAGGCAAAGG
>CAUTVM010000053.1:0-12311 GCA_963541855.1 uncultured Erysipelotrichaceae bacterium | reverse complement strand
CTTAAAATCCGGTGGTAGCAATACCGTACGGGTTCAAGTCCCGTCGGCCCCACCATGGGATATCGGAAAAATCTGTCATGGTTCTAAAGATCATAACGGATTTTTTTTAATTTGAAAATGATCGTCTCTTTACATGTAATGTTATAGAAATAACGATTGCGAAAGCGCTTGCAATGCGCTATGATGGAAACCGTATAAAGGAGAGCAGTTTCCATGAACAGCCGAAGCATAATTCTGAAAGCGGCCAAAAAACGATATCGGAAGTCAGGCTTGCAGTTTACCATGCAGGATCTTTCTGATGATTTGCATATGGCGAAAAAAACAATTTATAAAGAATTTTTAACAAAAGAAGAATTATTGATCGCCATGCTGGATGACAGTTTTTTAGCCATTCAGAAAACCAAGCAGAAAATTTTGCAGGGCAATGGTCCATACGCCGAGCAGATCGGCAACGCTTTGATCGCCATGCCGAAGTCATATGCCTTTTTAAGACAGGCACATATCCATGGCCTGTTTGCATACTATCCGCGTGTTGCCGGGCGTCTTGTCCGTCATCTGGAAAAAGATTGGGAACCGATATTTGACAGCATGCAAAAGGGGATGAAAGAAGGCAGTATTCGTCCGGTTCATCTTGAAGTTTTCAAGCAGATTGTAACGGGTTCCATTGAGCAATTCATGAAACAGCCGGAGACAAATATATCCTATATGGAAAAGCTGACGGCGATGAGAGATATTTTGATGAAAGGGATTATAAATTATGCAGAAGATCATGCTGAATAATGACTGGATGTTCGGCAAATGGCAGGATAAGGCCATGCAAGAGCGAATAATGGGCTTAAAACCCGTTCGTCTGCCACATTCAGTGGCGATCATGCCGCTGCATTACAGCAGTCCGCAGCAATATGAAGGTACATGGTGTTATCAACGAACACTGCGTGTTCATAAACAGGCTTCCTTGCAGTATATTCTGCATTTTGAAGGCGTTGGCCAGCAGGCGGAAGTCTATGTCAACGGCCAATTGTGCGGCGAACATCATTGCGGATATACCGCTTTTGCCGTCAATGTGACCGATTACTTATATGAGGATTGTGACAGCCTTTTAACGGTAAAAGCAGATACGCACGAAGACGCTTCCATTCCTCCCTTCGGTTTTGTCGTCGATTATCTGACCTATGGCGGAATCTATCGAAATGTCTGGCTGGAACAGGTATCGGAAAATTCCATTGAACGCATAGCCGTCTTTGCCAAGGCGGATGGAATGATGCAGGTTAATCTGACATATCGCGGAGTAGAAAAACTGCCGCTTCATTATCGCCTTTTGGATGCGCAGGGAATATGCATATTGCAAGGCGAAGAAAAAGAGGCTGTTTCTTCATTTTGCAAAAAAGCGGCGGGGATCAGCGCTTGGTCGGACCTGACACCGATTCTTTATACATTGGAAGTAACCTATGGCAAAGAGGTATATGCAACAACATTTGGCTTTCGTACGATTACATGGGATGAAAATCAGTTGTATATCAACGGAAAAAAAGTATTCCTGACCGGTCTGAACCGCCATCAATCATATCCGTATGTCGGCTATGCCATGCCTTCTTTTATGCAGGCGGAAGATGCCCGCATTTTGAAAGAGGAGTTACACGTCAATGCCGTCCGCACATCGCATTATCCTCAAGATCAGGCATTTTTGAACGCATGCGATAGATTGGGACTGTATGTCATTACGGAAATACCGGGCTGGCAGCATATCGGAAACGATGCCTGGAAAAAACAGGCATTGCAAAATACGAAAGACATGATTGTGCAGAATATCAATCATCCCGGTATTTTGATGTGGGGTGTCCGTATCAATGAATCACAAGATGATGATGACTTTTATCACAAAACAAATGATCTTGCACACACCCTTGATCCAAGCCGTCCCACAACCGGTGTGCGTTATCTTGAAAACAGCTCCATGCTTGAAGATATTTATGCCTACAATGATTTTTCACACGACGGTGTCCGGGCGGAATGTCGTAAGAAGAAAGCGGTTTTTAAACAAAATAAACCGTTATTGATCAGTGAAGCGAACGGCCACATGTTCCCGACGAAAGCCTTTGACACTTCTCTTCGCCGCCAACAGCATGCCTTGCGTCATGCGGCAGTGTTGGCTTGCGCCCGAAGTGATCAACAGCACATCGGCTGTATACAATGGTGCATGTTCGATTACGCCACGCATCAGGATTTCGGCAGTGGAGATTGCATTTGTTACCATGGGGTTATGGATGCTTTCCGCAACCCTAAACCGGCAAGCAGCGTCTATGCCAGCCAACAGGATGAGGAAGCGTTTCTGGACGTAACTTCATCCATGGATATCGGGGATTATGACGCGGGATACCGAGGTGATTTTTACGCCTTGACCAATGCGGACGAGATCAGGCTGTATAAAAATGATGTTTATGTACAGACATTTTATCCGGATCGTACCAGCGGACTGATGCATCCGCCCATCTGCATAAATGATACCATCGGGCATCTGCTGGAAAGTGAAGAAGCGCTTGATCCTCATACCGCCCGCAAGACGGCACAGGCGCTGAAGGATATTGAACAGTACGGCATCGCCCATCTGCCGCTTAAAGCAAAATGGAATATTCTCGGCTTGCTGATGCGCTATCATTTTACCCCCGCCAAGATCGCCGCATTGTATGCCGCCTATATCGGCGGCTGGGGCGGGAAAACCATATGCTGGAAATTTGAGGCCTATCGCCAGGGAAAAAGGGTGTGCTGTGTTGAGCGGGGACCTTCATCCGTTTTGCATCTGGATGTGCGTTGTTCTCATTCTGTTTTGCAAGAAGGCGATACCTATGACGTTGCCGCTTTGCGAATACGTATTCTGAATCATTACGATATGACATGCGCATATGCCCAGCTGCCCGTCGTACTGCAGATTGAAGATGAAAAATTGCTGGAATCCATCGGTCCGCAGACGATGTGCGCCGAAGGAGGAATGACCGGCTTTTATGTCAGAACCAAAGGCCGATCCGGAAAAACAAAGCTGATCATTTCAGCTCCGGGATGTCGTGATCATGAAATAGAAATGGAAGTCAAGGGAGAATGGAAACATGCGTAAGCAGCTAAAACGAAATATGGCATTCGGTATCGGCGCGATCGGCAAAGATATGGTTTATGCGCTTTCATCCGGATTTGTCATGTATTATTATCAGGATCTTCTGGGTCTATCCGCTTCTTTTGTCGGTGTGGTTTTAATGGCGGCGCGTATTTTTGATGCGGCCAATGATCCGCTGATGGGCGTGACGGTCGCTAAAACGCACAGTCATCGCGGGCGCTTTGTGCCTTGGCTGTTTTCCGGAACGGTATTGAACGCGTTGGTTTTATATGCCTTGTTTGCGGCCCCGCATGTTTCTTTATCATGGACGATGGTCTATTTTGCCGTCGTATATGTATTATGGGGCATTACGTATACAATGATGGATATTCCATTTTGGAGCCTGATACCGGCAATTACGGAACAGGGGAAGGAAAGAGAAACACTGACCGTCATTGGCCGTACTTGCGCCGGTCTTGGGAATGCCTTGATTACCGTTGGAACAGTCATCGCGGTACAATTTCTCGGTAATGGCGATGAGAGAATCGGTTTTGCAAGAATCGCTCTTGCCGTCAGCGTATTATTTCTTATCTTTGAATGGATACTGATCAAAGCATTGCCGAAGGGGGAAAACCATGCAAAAGTTGAAACGACAAGTGTAAAAGAAATGATCCGCGCCCTGTTTCATAATGATCAGGCGATGGTTGTCGTCGTTTCGATTATTTTAATCAATTGTGCTTTATATGCGACCAGTAATTTACTGATTTATTTCTTTAAATATGACATCAGCGGTGATTGGCAGGCGGCATATACAAAGATTACCATGCTGGGAGGCGTCTGTCAGATTGTCGGCATGATGATTTTATATCCGCTTCTGCACAAGAAGCAGACCAATGAGCAAATCTTTTGTGAATGTCTTCTGGCGGCCATTTTCGGATATGTTTTTCTGTTTCTGGTCTGTCTGCTTTTGAAAACAATTCCCCTATACATGTTTGCTGTTCCGGCCGCTTTGATTTTTGGCGCCAACGGGATATTGACCGTATTGACGACGTTGTTTTTATCCGGTGCTGTCGATTATGGAGAATATAAAACAGGCCATCGGGATGATTCCGTGATCTTTTCCATGCAGACTTTTGTCGTAAAGGCGGCCAGCGGTTTTGCCATTTTGATTTGTGGAATCGGCCTGGATTTGCTGGGCTTTGGGAAAAAGAATATGATCCAGCCGAAGGTGATGGGCTTACGCATATTTATGGCTGTCTTTCCATTGCTTTTACTTTTAGGCGCCCTGGTTGTTTTCCGCAGATATTTTCAACTGCATGACGCCTACGTCTGCAAGATTGCACAGGAAATAGCGCAGCGCAAGAAAGAAGAGGAACAGGGATGACAAAAATACATTGGCAGGTATTGGATGAAGCAAGGCGGGTTGCAGCAGAAGGGGAGAAGGAATGGGAAAAGGTAATTTCCATCCAGGCACGATTTTTTCCCACTGTTCTTGCAAAGGTCAAGGCGGAAAGTAAAATTGAAAAATTTCCGTTTGTCTTCATGAACGGGTATCAAAGCTGGACATGGTCGCCTTGGATGCATGCCCGTGCCGAAATTCGCGGCGTGGCCCATATTCCTTCCTTTCTGGAGAAAAAATATGCCTTTTCATCCTATGGTGATTATTCCTTTGTTCACTATCCGAAGAAACCGGGTCATTTGCATGGTGTTTCATACTGCGCTTTTTCGCATTCTTTAAACGATGATCAAATTGACTTGTATGCCTCGCTGGATGAAAGCGACGGTTATACATTCTTTTCTTATGATGCAAATGCGGGCATACTGCGCATGGAAAAAGATCGGGCAAAAAAAACAGATGGCGGAGAAATTACCTTATTTCAGTTATTTCATGCGCATGGGAAACGGCAGGAAGTTTATCAGCAATGGTTTAGAGCGATGGGCTTTTCAGCCAAAGAGCAGCCGCATATTTACGGATACAGCTCTTGGTATAATCGCTATCAGCATATCAATGAAAAAACCATCATGGATGATCTTTGCGGTTGCGATGCTTTATTTGAAAAAGAAGATCTGTTTCAAATTGACGACGGGTGGGAACGTAAGGTCGGTGATTGGCAAGCGGATGAAACGAAATTTCCCGGCGGCATGCGGCGCATGGCGGACTGTATTCATGAACATGGGTATACGGCAGGATTATGGCTGGCGCCATTTGCGGCGGAAAAGAACAGCCGCCTGTCTCAAGAACACCCGGATTGGTTTTTACGTAATCCCGATGGCTCATTATGGCAAGCCGGCGGAAATTGGAGCGGCTTTTACGGCTTGGATATTGACCGTAAGCCGGTTCAGGAGTATGTACGCGAAACTTTTAAAACAGTTTTTGAACAATGGCACTTTGATCTGGTAAAACTGGATTTTCTTTATGCGGCCGCGCCCTTTGCCGATTTGGATGATTCTCGTGGGGCGAAAATGCATCGGGCAATGGAACTGCTCGCGGATTGCTGCAAAGGACATGCCGTTATCGGATGCGGCGTTCCGTTGGCTTTGGCTTTTGGGCATACGGCCTATTGTCGTATTGGATGTGATGTTTCTTTCCGCTTTGATGATGTGTGGTATATGCGTATGTTTCATCGTGAACGAAATTCAACATGGCATTCTATTATGGATACCATCGCCCGTTTTCCTCTGGACGGACTGGCCTTTGGCAATGATCCGGATGTCTTTTTTCTGCGCGATGAAAATCTTCATCTGCGCAAGGAAGATAAACTTGATCTGGCGCGGTTAGATGCTTTGTTTGGTCATGTGCATTTACTGTCCGATCCAATTCAGACTTATACAGAAGAAAAAAAGAAAATCTATAAGGAAATACGAGCTTTATCCTCTGCTGCCGTGCTCTCCTATGAGTTGTTGGATAAAGGAATTCAAGTTACCTATATGCTTGAAAAGAAAAAAGAAACCATGGTTTTATTCGCCGCGCACCGGCTTTGGCTTTAAATTCAGATTCTTTGTGACAGAATTGCTCGTGCAATTGCGCGGTCATATAAAAAGTCTTTCAATGGTTCGACGGTTTCGACCGTATGGGAAATCGTCTGAAAATAATGACGAACTTTTTGCATGTAAATGGCATAAGCGGGATGCGGCTGTATGGTGATTTTTCGGGCAAGCTCTTCAAAATGCAGAAAGATCTGTGTTCGAAGAGGCTCGATGCAGCTGTCTTCGATCCAGAAAAATGTTTTTTCCAATGGCGGATTATAGGCTTCCAGCAAGCGACTTATGATAGGAAGACCATCATCGCCCCCATGCCATATATCGGCATAAATCGTATCATAGGCTTTTAGAATCTGCGGTTTCCACATTTGATATGCGTCTTCATGAAGAATGTATACCGGCTTTTGCACGTTAAAATGCGGCAGAATGACTTGGTTGAAAAGGTCGATCACTTCTTGACAGCGTTCCACAACGGTTACTGAAGCGACTGTCGGATTGCGCAGCGCCATGAAGGTGAAGTAACCGATGCCAAGACCGAAAGTTAATACATTTCCATGTGCATTTTCGGCGATGGGATCATTGGTTGCCGCTTCCGCCGGCGTATTCATCATCCAGCAGGTTTTATTTTGATAGAGATACAGTGCTTTGATATCGCGGTCCATCGCTCTTAATTTCATCCAGTCCGCCAATTCCCGATTTTTATCCGGCCGGATTGCATCGGCATTGAACAAGCGGTGGCCTTCCATGGTTTCCATGCGAAAAGTGAAATTGCCATAGCGGCTGTGGTTTGGCAGGGCGAGTTTATGATAGGGATTATTTTCCCATTCTTTTGCTGAAAGAAAAAGCGATGGTCCTTTTTCATCAAATTCCTGAGCGCCGGCCTCTTTCAGTTTTGCTTGTATTTGGGGTTCATCTTTGAAAGAAACGGGCATATGTAGAAAGGCGTTCAGACGCGTGTCATAGATATGGTCAGTGCAACGCTTTAAATAGGCTTGTATTTTGGCGCAGTTTGCAATCTTCATGGAGAAATTATACTGCATTTGGTATGATGAAAGGCATGCATATATTATTGACAAATGATGATGGTTTTGAAGCCGTCGGCCTTCAGCATCTGGCGCAGGTTCTGCATTCAAAATATCAGGTTTCAATTGTCGCTCCCGATCGGCAGCGCAGCGGAGCTTCGCATAGTGCCTGCTATTTTCAGAATGATCTGTTGGCGACATGGCGAAAGGTGCCTGGTGTCAATCAGGCATTTATGGTAACCGGTACGCCTGCGGATTGTGTATATGTCGGCCTTTTCGGTTTGCTGGACAGGCCTGTGGATGTAGTGATTTCGGGGATCAATCGCGGGCCGAATTTTGCCAGTGACGTTTTATATAGCGGAACAGTCGGCGGAGCTATGGAGGCGCTTGTTCTGGGATATGCGGCGATGGCGGTATCGTTGAATGACTATCATGCGGATGAGGCTTGTCTTTATGAACATGCCGCCATGCGTGTGATGGAATTATTGCCGCGGTATATGAAAGATAAAAGGCGAACTTCCTATATGCTGAATGTGAATGTTCCCAAGGGAATGGATCGCGGCATTTGCGTCATGCCGTCCGGAGGAAGAAGAGGCTATACAAGGAAGATGAAAAAGCAGGTGATGGATAATGGACAGATTCTTCTGCGGGTAATGTCCGATCCTTGTATCAATGAAACGTGCGGCTTGCCGGTTCATGATGATCAGTCCGCTGTGGAAGCGGGATGGTGCGCCGTTACGCCGTTTCGTTATGGTTTTGCGCCGGGTCGTAAAATATCGGTTTTAAAGCGCGTGCTGGAAGAGGAATAAGAAGATGGGAACGATGTGGCTTGCCTTGGCATTATTTTTGAGCATGTATGGTTTATTGCTTTATGTCCATGCTTCTAAACGATGGATCGTGGCTTTTGTCTTTGCCGTGCTGTTTGTTGCCTGCGGTTTTCTATCGGCACATGCCGCTTTCAGTGCAATCAGCTGGAATGTCATTTTCATGTTGTTGGGAACGATGGCCATGGTGGAACTGTTTATTGAAAGTCGGATGCCTTCTCGTCTTGCCCAACGCTTGCTGCAGCGGGTAGCGAATGTCAAGTGGGCGGTCATTGTTCTATGTATTTTTACGGGCATTATTTCCGCTTTTGTAGATAATGTGGCAACTGTACTCATGGTGGCGCCGATCGGCCTGGCTGTATCTAAACAGCTGGACGTCAATCCGGTTCCGGTGCTGATTTCCATTTCTGTTTCTTCCAATCTGCAGGGGGCGGCGACATTGGTCGGTGATACGACGTCCATCTTATTGGGCGCATATGCCAATATGAGTTTTAATGATTTTTTCTGGTTTATGGGTCGTCCGGGTATCGGGTTTGCCGTTGAGGCAGGCGCGTTGGCTTCGGTTTTGGCATTGCTGTATTTATTTCGATCTTACACAAATCCGATTCACTCTGAGGTGACAACGGCGGTACAGGATTATGTGCCTTCCTTTTTGCTTGTCGGCATGATTCTGGCGCTTATTTTTGCATCGCAATTTAAAGAGAAGCCGGAGTTGACGAATGGCTGCTTATGCTTATTTTTTGCTTTGATCGGTATTTTGTATCGCATGGCGGTCGAGCATTCATTTGTCGTTATACAGCGCATTGGTAAAGCGATTGATTATCAGACATTGTTATTATTGGGCAGTTTGTTTATTGTGATTGCGGGTATTACGCAGGCGGGTGTCATTGACGCGATTTCTCATTTGTTTGTTGACATTGCCGGAGGCGGCATAGGGAAAATGTATGTTTTGCTGATATTGATTTCGGTTTTTCTGTCGGCCTTTGTTGATAATATTCCGTATGTGGCGACAATGCTGCCGGTGGTGCAGAAAATCGCCGTGCAGATGGGCGTTGCGCCATATTTATTTTATTTCGGCTTGTTGATCGGCGCCACATTAGGTGGGAATTTGACGCCTGTCGGCGCTTCGGCAAATATTGCCGGAATCGGCATTCTGACAAAAGAGGGCTATACGGTAAAAGCTCGTGATTTTCTTCGGATCGGCATTCCGTTTACATTTCTGGCCGTGTTTGCGGCATCAACCGTTATCTGGCTGTTGTATGCTTAGAATATTTGCCTGGTGAATCGGACCGTATTAGAATAGCACATGGAATGAAAATGGATTGGTTAAAGAAAACACAGCCAAAGCAATGGCTGAACGGTATTTTTATCGGGTTGATTACGCTTTGTGTCGGTCTTGCTTTTTTTCCGCGTTCAAGTTCCATGCAGTTTTTTATCCCGGAATATGCGCAGACTTATGGAGGGGAAGAAAAGGTTGTGTCCGCTTTCTGGCGCCGGGATGAAAAAGAGCATGCCGGCAAGGAAAGTATAACCGGACAAGGTATTCCGTGTGTGACGCTTAAATTAAGTCATCAGCCGGCGGATTCGCTCGTGATTGAGGCGGAAAATCCGACGGTGGAAGCATTTTATTATTGGGGCGTGCAATGGGAGAAGTATTTTGATAAGGCTTCACTCAAGGCTTATGCGACGCAGACATTTTCGCATCCGAAAAATGATTTTAAGGAAAATCTGTCTCTGGCGGAATTTTTGGAGACATATCGAGCATATATGATCATTTTTTCTGTAAAGGGAAATGGGAAGACCGGTTTTACGGAAGATATGGATGCGGCCATTCGTTCCTTAGGCATTGCCAAAACACCGGCGGATGGGAATGTAAATGATTCATATGTTGCTTATGTTTATAAGGGAAAACAATATGCATATGTCGGTATGGCCAACGATACGCACTATGAAACGGTAAACGGTCATCGTTTTTATATGACTTCCGCGGGAATTTATGCCGGGAATCGTTCATCTATTTTGATTGACGGCCGGAATGTTTCGGGCAATCGCAACGGTTTGAACATCGCAGTCTATGATCCGCAAGATGGACGGCTGATAGACTCGGTTACCTATAACACAAACAGTTCCAAATCGGTCATGACGCGGGCGGATGAATTGTTTTATACCCTTTATACGACGGTTATTAATAAGAGTTTTGTGCAGCAGCTCGGGGTTCGCGCGCATGTCAGCGCCTTGTTGTTTCGCGGGGTTTATCTGTTGGCCGCTTTGGTCTTGTGTCTTTTGTGGTGGGATTTATTTTATATGGAAGAGGTGCTGGCCCGCCATCGTTCAATGCCTTCTTGGGTTTTGGGCCTGAAGCAGATCGCGGTATGGTTGTGTCTGCTGATTCCGGGGGCATTATATGTTGGCTATACATATTTAACCAGAGAATTTTCAGATGTGAATATTGACCAGCTGCTGTTTCATATGAATACAAATCTGGATGGAACCAATTGGAATGATTTTACCGGAGTTTTTATTCGTTTGGGTGTTACGCTTGGTTTATTGACGATATTTGGCGTTGTGCTTTTCATTTTATTGATGTATCTGAAAAAACATCCGGAGAAGCCGCAATGGGCTCGGCGTATTCGGGCGATTTTTTCTATCCGTTGGTCCATCATCGTCAGCAGTATCGTTGTCTGTTCATTTATCATTGACGCGTTCTGGTGGAAATATGATGCATATGACTATCTGGCGAATCAGAACATTGAAGCAGAAATATTTGATAAATATTATACGGATCCAAAGCAGGTTACATTGACCTTTCCGGAAAAGAAGAAGAACCTGATTTACATCTATCTGGAGTCAATGGAAATCTCTGCGGCGGATGAAGCGGTCGGAGGGGGCAAGAGTTTTAATGCCATACCGGAATTGACGGATCTGGCTTTTTCGAATAATGATTTCAACGGTGCTGAAAATACGACACTCAATGGGGCCATACCGTTGACGGGCGGAACTTGGACGATTGCCGGGATCGTTTCGCAAACATGTGGACTGCCTTTAAAAATGTCCAATACATTTTCCAATACGCGCGGGACAATTCAAAAATTCATGCCGGGAGCGACCAATCTTGGCGATATTCTGCACCAGCAGGGGTATAAGCAGGTATTCATGCTTGGCTCGGATGCTAAGTTTGGCAATCGCCAGCAGTTTTTTAAAGAGCATGGTGATTTTGATGTTAAAGATTACTATTGGGCGCGGGATAATGAAAAATTTGTCTTTCATTATTTTGTCTGGTGGGGATATGAGGATGCCAAGTTATTTACCTATGCTCGCGATGAAGCTACGCAGCTGGCGGCGGATGGAGAGCCGTTTAATTTGACTTTGTTAACGGTGGATACGCATTTTACGGATGGCTGGCTGTGTCCGGATTGTCCGACTTCGTTTGCGGATCAGTATTCTAATGTGATTGCCTGTTCCAGCAAGCGGGTTGCCGATTATGTTCAGTGGGTCAAAGAGCAGCCATGGGGGAAAGATACGGTGATTGTTCTCAGTGGCGATCATTTGTGTATGGATGATCTGTATTATGGAGATATGCCCAGCGGATATCAGCGGAAAACATATGTGAATATTATCAATGGGCAAAAAGAAAAACCGGCAAAGCGGCGTACATATGCGACTATTGATTTATTTCCGACAACATTGTCAGCTTTGGGTGTAAACATTGAAGGGGATCGTCTTGGGCTGGGTACTGATTTATATTCTGATACGCCGACTCTGGTTGAGGAGATGGGTGTTGATTATATGAATGCGCAGCTTTCCATGAATTCAGACTTTTATCAGAAAAAAATTTTATATGGCGGAAAATAGATTCTGTTTGTTTTCAGCATTGCTTATGACAAGCGATGGTCATCAAAATATGTGAATGGAGATTTGGTGCGGCAGAATATATGAATCAAAAGGAAATATTTTAGTGATCGTAGAATTCGGCATGGCGATTAGAATAGTTTGTGGTCCACTTGGGCCATAAGGCAATCATCGCTGGATTATATAATGCCGCCAAATTTAAAATACGCTTAAAATAGTGAGTAAATGAGATGATTTCTATGAAAATAAAAAATACAATTAAAGTTTTAAAAAATATCAGCTTTTCAAAAGCAGTATTTTTATTAATTTTGATTTTGATTTATAGTTTCTCATCCTATATTCCAATTATTTTTATTGAAAGAATGATTGATTCAATTGACTTGCCTGAAATTTCCGATGCATTATTTAAAATATTCATGTCTGGTATTTTTTATATCATTTTCCAGCTATTTTCACAACTTTTCTATGCTTTATATAACTACTATAGTGAAAAGCGATGAAATGTAGCTTGAGAATCCCGTTTGTAAGCGGAGACTCCCGTTTGGTAAA
>CAUTVM010000052.1:0-12358 GCA_963541855.1 uncultured Erysipelotrichaceae bacterium | reverse complement strand
CCGTGCCGGTTCGACTCCGGCCAAGGGCACCATCAAATTGAGCGGCACATCGGACGGAATATATATTCATATTCTTTCCGGTGTGTTTTTCAATGCTATAATAGCGAAGGAGAGGAGAAATTCCATGGAGCAGCTTGAATTCAAATTTGACACGCAGCTTCTGATTGCGGGCAACAATCTTTCGGAGGATGTGATTCATGATTATATTCTAGAGCATTTCAAGGGAGACTGTCTTCTGGTTGTCGGTGATGATTCACTAATTAAAATTCACTTTCATACCAATGAGCCTTGGCTGATTCTCGAATATGGGCAGTCCATTGGTGACATCTACGATATTGTCGTTGAAAATATGCAGCGACAGGAAGAAGGTTTAAAAGGATAATCTGACTTATGGCGCTCATAAAAGCGCCTTTTTTATTGATCCGCTTTATTGAAAAGAAAAAATGATGTTGGCAATAAACAAAACAACGCATAGCCTAATGGAAAAGGAACTCAGCAGAATTCGCCAAAGCTTTCCTTCTGTCGCGCCATAGCGGATTTTACTCGTATCTGAACGCCATTGCAGGATGAATAGTATAGCACCGATATAAACAAGAATCATAAACATTGTTACAAGCCATAAAAAATTTCCCGACATGCTTTCCAAAATCCAAAGAAACAACGATAAGGCGATATGAACCGTAATCGCCGGGCGGATAGAATGATAACGCAGTGTAATCAAAGAAAGATACCAGCCAATGATAAATGCCTGCACCGCCTGCGCCATATCCATCTGCACCAACATATATAAAAAAGCTGAACCAAGTACTCCGAAATAGCGGCCATAATGGCCAAGCTGGCGTTGAATAATACCACGGAAAATATATTCCTCACATAATGGCTGAATGATAACGAGCAGAAAGAAATAGAGTATGTTTTTTAGGATACTCATCGGTGTGCCCCATTGGCCAATGAAAGCATATCCCGCCGCCTGTGTATGAAAGAAAAAATAAAATAAAGTGGAAACCGACATCACGATAAGATAAATGCCGATACCGATGCAGATTAAACCAAGCGAACGATCAATACGCAAGCGCGGTGAATGCATATAGTCACGGATATCCAGTTGCAGAAAATAAGCTCCGATGGTGAATGGGATCAGAGCCATAAAAAGATAAACGCCGATTGAAGAAAGCAGAAGAAAGAGCTCCGGATCCGCTTTGCCTGAATATTTACTTAAAAAAACTGTACCATAGCGCAACAAGGAAAACAGAATCATATATAACGCCAATGGCCAGCCAAAATGATTAATCTGTGCTCTCGCCTGACGGCGGGTAATACGTACCGGCGGTTTACTCATGCTCATCCTCAATAAAATACGTTCTCATTATACGGCCTGTCTGTTTCCTCAACAAGTAAAACAAAGCGCCGCATCCGGCGCTCTATCAACTATACTTTTTTCTTCACCTCTTCAATAACCTTTTGAGCCACATCATGCGGAGCGGGCTGATAACGATCAAATGTCATAACATAACTTCCGCGTCCTTGTGTCATCGCTCTTAAATCAATCGCGTACATACGCATTTCCGCCATTGGCGCTTCCGCCGTAATGATCTGTTCTCCGTTTTCGCCGCTTTGCATATCCAGAATAACGCCGCGGCGCTTCGTCATATCGCCCATGATCGTTCCCGTATAGGATTCCGGAGCTGTGATCACCGCCTTGCCGATCGGCTCCAGGAGAACCGGATCAGCTTTCGGCATAGCCGCATTATATGCCAGTCGGGCCGCCTCTCTAAAAGCAAGCTCTTTGGAATCGACCGGATGATAGGAACCGTCATATAACGTCGCCTTGACACCAACAACCTTAAATCCCGCCAGCGGTCCTTTCTTCATGCATTCCCGTAAACCGACCTCTGTCGGCGGAAAGAACTGCTTTGGAACCGCACCGCCAAACACTTCCTCTGCAAATACCATTTCTTCCTGATCACATGGTTCAAAACGAATCCAGACATCACCAAATTGTCCGGCACCGCCATTTTGCTTTTTATAACGTCCCTGTGCTTGCGCTTTGCCGCGAATCGTCTCACGATACTGCACTGTCGGTATGCTTGTCGTAACTTCCACTTTATATTTGCTTTTCAGCTTTGACAGAATCAAATCAATATGCTGATCCCCCATACCGTAAAGCACCTGTTCGCCAGTCTCCGCATTGCGCTCCAGTCGAATCGTATGATCTTCTTCCATAATGTTGCGGATGCCGACAGACATCTTGTCTTCGTCCGCTTTTGTCTTAGGCCAGATCGCATAGCCAAGCATCGGCTGCGGAAATTCAATGGGCGGATAATGAACAACCTTGCTGAGCGAACACAGGGTATCATTGGTCTGGGTTGCGGAAAGCTTCACGACCGCACCGATATCTCCTGTAAACAGCTTGCCGACACCAATCTGATATTTCCCATTGATCACAAACACTTGTGATATTTTTTCATTGATTTCTTTCAGGGCATTGTAAACCTGCGAATCGGAATTGAGAACACCGCTCATAACCTTAAGATATGAAATTTTTCCTACATACGGATCTACAATTGTTTTAAAGACAAAAGCCGATAATGCTTCTTCTTCGTTTGTCTCCATTTCAATCATCTGCTCTTTAGCGTTTAAAGCATGAATGTGACCGACTTCCGCGTAAGATGGAAAATATTCCGTAATCAAATCCAGCAGGCGTTCAATCCCCGTCTGCAATTGTGCGCTGCCACAATAAACCGGGCGGATATCACCCATCCGTACTCCAATACGCAGGCCCTTGGCAATTTCATGCTCGTCAAACGGATCACCTGAAACAAATTTTTCCATCAAGGCGTCATCCGTCATGGCAATCGCTTCTGCCAGCTCATTATAATATTCTTCTACTTTCGGTTGGATAGCCTTTGGAACTTCCTGCGGTTCTTGCGGCTTATCATAATACCATGCCCGCCGGCGCAGAATATTAACCGAGCCGACAACCTTGCGGCCATCAATAATCGGCAATTCAAAAAGAAAAACAGATTTACCGAATGCTTCGCGCAATTCTTCAACGGTTTTGGAAAAGTCGGCATTTTCATCATCCAGCTTATTGACGAAAAACATCGTCGGCAGATGGCGGACAGTAACCGCCTTTTTCCAGGCTCTCTCAGTTCCGGCCTCAACGCCATCTTTTGCGGAAACCACAATCAAGGCGTTATCTCCCGCTGAAAGGCCGATTGTTTCTTCACCCTCATAATCAATATAACCCGGCGTATCAATAAAATTGATTTTTTTATCTTTCCACTCGACCGGAGCCAGATGGCAATAACAGCTTGTTCCTCTTCGTCCTTCTTCAGCATCAAAATTTAATGCGGTCGTCCCGTCGCCCGCTTTTCCGAAACGTTCCAGCTGATGCGCATAAAACTGGCAGGCTTCTATGACACTCGATTTTCCGGCACCGTTATTTCCCAGCACCGTAACGTTACGTACCTGACTTGCAAGATAATCTTTCATCATATTATATTGACGTACTTTGAAAGCACGCTCTCCTTTCTATCTTTGTTTGATTATGTAATAAAGCACGGTGTGTACAACTATTTCAACAGGTGTTTGAGGTCTTCAAAACATTCCTTACGGACATAGTGAATCGTCAAATTACCCTCATAATCCGCGTGTGTTTTATCAGCGCCATGTTCCAGAAGAAAGGACACCATTCCCGGATAGCCGATATATGCAGCACGCATCAAAGCTGTGCATCCGCGATTATCTTCGGCGTTGATCTGAGCGCCGGCATGAAGCAATTGCTCAACAATTTCCGGTTTAAATGCATTCACCGCTTCCATTAAAGCTGTGCGTCCCTGCTCATCGCGGGCATCCACTTCCGCGCCATGCTCCAGAAGATAAGCAACGACATCCGTCCAGCCCAGCAAAGCGGCACGCATTAACGCTGTTCGTCCTTTATTATCACGGGCATTTATATCTGCATCTGCATGTATCAGCATGCGGACAATTCCCAGATGGCCCTTTTTCGCCGCTCCCATCAGCGCCGTTTTATTATTGTGATCGCGCGCACGTGTATCGGCGCCATTGTCAAGCAGATATCGAACGATTTCTTCATGTCCGCGCTTGGCGCTGCGCATTAATGCCGTGCGTCCTTCGCCATTGATGACATTGACATTTGCACCTTTGGAAACCATTGCGCAGACTTTTTCAAAATCGCCACGTGCCGCTGCTTCAAAGAATTCCTGATTGACCTGATCCATTTTGCTCACCTCCGTTATTTTGGATCTGTTTGAATAAAAAAGATGGACAAGATACCATCCATCTTAAAAGACATATTTCCAACAAGCCAAGACCCTGCCGCGGCTTGTGCAGATAACGAAAATATTTTTGTCATGTACCATTGTTTTCATGATATGCCCCATGCAGCCGCAACTGCTCCTATAGATCAATTGTAACAATCCATACATAAAATTCAAGATTGAACATGTACATTTAGCTGATTAAATGGAATTTCGATTCCCGCTTCTGCAAATCGCTTCAAAATTATTTCGCGGATATCGGAACACGCTTCCCCGGATTGGAGAATGGTCTTGGTCATTACCCGACAGGATAGCTCGACAGCGCTTGCGCCTAAATCCGATATACGGACAGGAACATCTTCATTGATTGTATTTTTATGTGACAGTACAATTTCTTTCATCAATTCTCTTGCTTTGGAAATATCGGTCCCGTAGGCCACACCTACGTTTAACCAGACACTGTAAGCGCCTTGTGATTGGTGCAGATTTTGTACAATCGCATTATTCAACATATTATTCGGAACAATCACCGCACAGTTCCCGTCCAAAGAAGTCAAAACGGTATGACGAAACGTAATTTTCTGCACCGTACCCGTGAGTTCCTTTTCCGGAACCATAATAAGATCTCCAACCTGAAACGGCTGGGTTAAAGCCAGTGACAAGCCGGCGATAAAATTGCCAAAGGTCTGTTGTGCTGCCAGACCAATGATGATCGTTACGATGGAAGTTGCGCCCAGAATCGTATGTGCCACCATCGCTAACGGCTTGGTGCCGCTTAAAATAATCATGCTGGCCATCAGATATAAAACCGTTTTGATGATCTGCTCCATATAGCTGACAGACGTTTTATTGACACCTTCCATCTGCCAGCGGCTGCCGGCTCGAGAAATAAAATGATGTAAAAGTTTAATTACAACATGTGTCAAACAAATCGTTAATGCAGTTCGTAAAAGAAATATAACCACACCGCCTTCAAATATGCTCTCACCAAGATGCATCCAATTATTCATTAAAATTCTCCTTTCAGGAAATTCTGGACTTGCCTGTAATTTTTCATGCGCTTTTCAACTTCTTCATAAAATGCGGCGGAATGATTACGTACCAGAAAATGTACATATTCATGCAACAAAATATAGGACAGGCATTCTTGCGGATAATGGATCAGTCTGGTACTGATCGTAATATGTGCTTTTTCCGGTCGACATACACCCCAGCGTGAAACCATATAGCGCAAGGAAATGGAAGGTAATGGAAGTCCATGTTGCCGGCATATGTCCTGATCCCATTGTTTCCTTTCTTCATAGATTAAAGCGGCAAGTTTCTTATCCGCAATTCGATGGAATGTCTGTCGGAATATTTCATCTGTCAGCTTATTCAGCGTAAACCGAATTGTATTGTTTTCATACACTGCATGGTTTATTTCCCCTTTGCGTACAACAATAGCTGTCGGTTTGCCAAACCAGTACAGATGCTCGGCGTGTAAATTTTCCGCGTCAATCGCAAAATTCCGGTGAATACGTTTTTGAGTATGGTAGATCCAGTTTCGGTGATCATCGATAAAATGGTGGATGAAAGATTCACTTGTATGCGTGGGAGCGGTTATATGCAGAACTTCTTCGTCATCGAAGCGCATATAAAGGTTTCGTATTTTTTTTCGCTCAACAATTATTTTCATCTTGCTTATTATACGTTGAAAAAAAGGCGTTGAAAAAAGTTTATAAAAATACTTGACGAATTATTGTTCATTCAGTATATTGATTTCAGTTAGTTAGCAAACACTAACTGTATGAATCGCAAACACGTCCTGCCAAAACACTCCTTCTGAAATGTTCTCCTGAACAGGCGGCGCGTGTCCCCCGAAAACTCTTGAAAACTGCGCTTCATACGTCTTATTCCGCTGTCGGTGTTATGCGCATCGGCAGCGGTTGTCTTATCAGGAGGAATTCGGCATGTCTGAGGATCCATTGATTTGTTTCTGCGCTCCTGTTCTGGCCGGTATTAAAACCGCTTCTTTATTTTCCTGGCCCTATCAGAACAAGCAGGAGTTGGAGAATGATCTGCAACATTTTAATGCAGTTTTTCAAAGCAAAGGCCTTTCTCTTTGTTGCCTTGGAAAAGCAAAGAACAGGCAATTGCTTTATGTCTATCGTTCTTCTCTTCTGGCTCAGGATCTGGCTGACTCTTTAGCTCAGCAATTGCTGAAACAACTTGATTATCCCCTCGGCGATGTATCGGCATGCTTGAATTTTCTGACCAAACGGTTGCGAAAGGTACATGATTTTCCGCACGAAATCGGTTTGTTTCTCGGCTATCCTGCGGAGGATGTACGATGCTTCATGGAGAATAAAAGCGGCAAAGCATGTCATCCGTGTTGTTATACCGGCATGTGGCAGGCTTTCCATAATCCCGTGCAGGCGCAACAGCTGAATTTAGCTTACAAGCATTGTATACAGGCCTATATTCACGCTTATCACTGCGGATATACTCTTGAGGCCCTAAGCATTGCTCTGTAATAAAAAAAGAAAGGAAAATGCATATGAGCAAAGTAGCAGTTATTTATTTCAGCGCCACCGGAAATACACAGGCTATGGCAAACGCAGTTGCGGATGGAGCAAAAGCAGCCGGAGCCGAGGTGGATCTTCTTGATGTTTCAAGTGCTGATGCGGCCAGTACAGCGAATTATGACGGGATCGCATTAGGCTGCCCCGCCATGGGAGCTGAGCAGCTTGAAGAAACGACATTTGAGCCGTTTTTCCAAAGTGCGCTACCATTCCTTGCCGGTAAAAAAGTTGCCCTCTTTGGTTCTTATGGATGGGGAGATGGAACTTGGATGCGGCTTTGGGAAGAAACTTGTGCGCAGAACGGGATCACACTTGCCCATGATTCTGTCATGGCGAATAATGCTCCTGACGCTTCCGCCCTTGCAGAGTGCGAAGCTCTTGGCAAGTCTGTCGCTTGATTTTATGTAAAAAAGCAGTCTGCTTATGGCTGCTTTTTTTGTGCTTGATTGCTATGTCTCAATCTCCACTTTCAGCCATCTGTCGTTTTTATAATGTATAGAGGTCGACGCCGTTGATATCATCATATTCTTTAACTTTTACGGCTACGAGCTCATGGCGGGAAGTTGGAATATTTTTGCCGACATAATCCGGCCGGATTGGCAGTTCGCGATGTCCGCGATCAACTAATACCGCCAATTGAATAGATTGCGGCCGCCCATGAGAAAAGATCGCCTCAATAGCCGCTCTTACCGTGCGTCCTGTATATAAGACATCATCAATCAGAATAATATTTTTTTGCGTTATAGAAAAAGGAATATCGCAGGCGTTCGTTCGGGCATCTTCACTGATTTGCGAAAGGTCGTCACGATACAGAGAAATGTCAATGGAGCCACAGGGCAGACAGATGCCTTCAAATTTCAAAATATCTGCCTGTATGAGACGTGAAAGCGGTATTCCTCGGCGCTTGATGCCAAGCAGACAAACATCTTGAATGTGTTCATTTTTTTCAATAATTTCATGCGCAATGCGGGCCATGGAACGATTCATCTGCGTTTCATCCATTAATTGTGATTTCAGATTCATAGGTTCTTCTCTCCGCTATATGTACTGATGCCGCCGATATTTTTAATGTTTGTATAGCCATGCGCTTTCATGTATTTCACAGCTCGTTCACTGCGAGCGCCGCTATGACAATAGACAAAGATCGGAGAATGTTTATCAGCTATTTCATTTTCAATAGTCTTTATACGACTTAGGGGAACATTTTTTGCATGTGGAATATGTCCGCCGGCATATTCTTCCGTTTCCCGTACATCAAGCAAAATTGCATTTGGAATATTCTTCCATTCCTGTATTCCTTGATTGATATCCAACGCAGGCTTTCGTAAAAATTCAAACATTGCTTCCCTTTCTTCGGTAACCAGATATACCTTTAGCATTTTTGCTATTTCTTTCGTGCATGTTCATTATACCCTTTTGTTGTTATCGTCAGTGAAAGAGGTTGAATGACTAAATCAATCGCTTAATTTTCATATTTGTTTAGGAGCAAGATTTTCAAAGCATACTATTTGGCACTTCCATAGCGACAAATTTACTGTTTTTTTCTCGGATTCCTTCAGGATTTCCACTCTTTTCATGATTTCTTGTATTTTTCTGTTGCAATCTGTATAGGGCAGTGGTATTTTTAGGTAGCGTTTCGAATGAGCTTTTGGTTCCTTAGCTCAGTTGGTAGAGCAACTGACTCTTAATCAGTGGGTCGAGGGTTCGAGCCCCTCAGGAACCACCACTCAAAGTCAAGAAGGCCGCATGGTAATGCGGTTTTTTGTTGCTGTTATGAAAAAGTTACAGAAACTAACTATAAAATATTTTGTTTTAGCATTCCGTGAAGCATGTAAAAGCTTGGAGTCAAACAGGATATTTGTAAGAAATGGCATAACACAATCTCTTACCGATTTTTCATCGGCAAACAAATAACTCCCCCATTTTAAAACATACAAGGTGTCTTTCATCCACATAAAAAGCACCGCCAGTGCGATGCTTTAGAACAATTCACTTTCACGAAATGCTTTTTCATACCATTCATCAACTTTTTTCTTAGCTTCTTTTATTTCTTCGGGCGCATCACTTACTAGTTTGCACGCCTTTATATATGGATCACAAATTCTTTCCAACTTTCTGATTTCTTCCGGTACTTTAGGAACCATATTTTACCTCTTTTTAATTTCTAATGTTTTTTCATACTCCAGCGCTTGCTTACAATACCATAACTTGATCTATGCCGCTTCAATGTGATCCAGCTCCTCTTTCAGTTGACGCTATAATTCATTAATTGGCAACTGATCATAGAAAGAATTTCCAGGATCAAAATCATAATTTCTTATCTTACTTATATCTGGGCAATATTCTGCAGTAACTACATGAACTGGTTTCAAGTGGACAATATGAAAAACTACACCATGTTTATTTATGAAAGTCTCATATCCATCAGGGGAATTTATTTGCTTAAAATCATTCTTTAGCTTTTTTGATAGCTGATCCAATATCTCCACAGAACACCTCTTCTTTCAAAGTATACCTTTTTTTACACCTTGTTTGCTCAATTTATAATACTCATCGCCATGATGGAATCGCTCGCCAAGATAATATTCAAAAGTGCCGCTAAAAAAGGCTCTATAATCTCTGCCTTTATCTGTCGCCTTTATCTATCATATGCTCATTTTGTAACAGACATTGAACCCATTACACATTCCGGATAAAATGAAAGACGCAATAACCAGGTGCGAAGCCGCAAAAGTCTTTTGAATGTGAAACGAAATGGTGAAAGCCACCGAAAGAACAGCTGACTTCGAATCCTGCATGCAGTCTTTGTAAAAAACCGATTGCTCCGTTATTGTCGAAAGTGCTCCTTTGCACGGCAAGGAACGCCAAGCATATTCTGCAGTTCTGCTGCCTTTCAATTAGTGAGAAGGCACTTTTGTTATTTCAAGGAGGATGTATTCATCATGAAACGTATGTTATCCGGAATCAAGCCTACCGGCCAGCTCCACCTTGGTAATTACATCGGTGCACTGCGACATTTTGTAGAATACCAAGATACCTATGAAATGTTTTCCTTTATTGCCAACTTACATTGCATCACCGTTCCTCAAGATCCGACAGAACTGCAAAAAAATCTCCGCGATTGTGTTGCGCTTTATTTAGCCTGCGGGCTTGATCCAAAGAAGTCCAACATTTTTTTACAAAGTGATATCAAGGAACATGCACAATTAGGCTTCATTATGAATTGTCACACATATATGGGTGAACTTAATCGCATGACCCAATTTAAAGACAAGCAGGCAAAAGGCATCAAAAATCTATCCGGCGGCCTTTATACGTATCCTTCCTTGATGGCTGCCGATATTCTGCTCTATGACCCGGATTATGTCCCCGTTGGTGAAGATCAGAAGCAACATGTGGAACTAACACGCAACATCGCCGAGCGCATGAATAATCGGTATGGAACTCTTTTCAAGCTTCCAAAACCGCTGGTCGCCAAAGTTGGCGCACGAATCATGTCGCTTAGTGACCCTTTACGTAAAATGAGCAAATCTGACCATACCGACAAAGGCTGTATTTATCTTTTGGATGATCCCGACCTTGCCCGCAAAAAAATTATGAGTGCCGTTACCGATTCACTTGGTCTTGTTCACTTTGATCCCGAAAAACAGCCGGGCGTTTCCAATCTCATTCAGATTTTAAGCTCGTTGCATAACGACAGGCCTTATACTGAAATTGAACAGGAATTTGCCGGAAAGGGATATGGCGATTTTAAGCGTGCAGTTGCCGAAAGCGTTTGTGAAACTCTTGAACAGATTCAGGTACGCTATCGAAATGTTATCAAGTCCGGTCTGCTCGAAGATGCCTTGCATAATGGCGCTCAGAACGCACGACCTTTGGCTGCTGAAAAGCTAAACCAAGTACAGCGTGCAATCGGTATAGAAATTCATATATAAAAATTGGCAGTAGAACTTTATACGAGCTCTTCAACTTTTATTCATAACTAGAAATGGTTTTTCATAATCATCCATTTTTCTCTGCACGATCCTGATTTTCTTTCATGCACGTAATCAATTCATTCAAATTAGCACGATCGTACTCTCCTGCTGAAGCAGCCAGCTCCTGAGCACGGTCAAGATATTTCCATCCTTTTAAAATCAGTGCGTCATAAATCATCATGACATACTCCTTGGACCGAGAATCTTTACATGTCATGACACGCTCATAACAATGTCGGCATAGAGACTCTGCATTCGTCAATGCATAGGAAAAAGCGCGCGAATATGCAAATAGTGTCTGTTGCTCATTCAAATGCATTTCATCCAAATCCTTAACAGACTTCATAAAGGCCGTTATATCATTTTTCATAATCGCTTCATTCATACGCAAAACCGCGATATTATAAGCACTAATGAAAAAATGTGTTCCTTTTGTATTCAAAAGCCTTTCAAATTCATCAAACCGACGATGGTACAACAAATCAGCAATCTGATCGGCTCTCTTTCTTTTCAGCAATTTAAGAATAACTTCTATACCTGTTACGATAATGAAAAGAATAAATACAATATATACCTGTTTGTTCATAGTACTATGCTATTTCGCTCCATTCCGCTTTCCGCTAAGACAAAATTCTCATTCCCTTATCAATAGATACAATAACTTTAAACATACACTCCTTTCCCTAAACCTTATCTCTTGCAGTATTTATTTTATATTATATTTCAGTGCACGCAGAGAAGAATAAAAACAGCACGATTCCGCCGCACCTGTTGTTACTTGTAAAGGCCTTTTTAATCAAAATCATCTTTCTTCATGCGATTCTCTCCGCAACTCCATCAGCATTATTCTTGTCAATTCATTTTGCATTATTGCTGTTGTATTTTCATTAAAGCGGACAATAACCTCATAGATGGCCTTTTCGATTTTTCACTTTGTGCCAATACCTTTTTTATCTCTATTTTTCAGTTCTTCCATAAATTCTTTTTTCTGTTTTTTTGAATTTTTGACAACAAAAAGGAAGTATCGACTATTTTCTTTTACGTCCTTTTTTATAACTCACCATAGTTAATGATAATAAACACTATTCCATTTAAATTCTTAACATTCCTCTTTTTAGTTAAACGCCCAAAACTTAACATCATACATATTTAAAAATTTATTTTAACATTATCATCATATATGAAATCGCATTATACCCTATATGAGCAAGGATACAGGAAAATATAGAATCCGTATAAAAATAAAGCAAGCCTAAAATTATGCCACACACAAATGAGGGTACCATTTGAGCGATATTAAAATGGAATATTGAAAAAAATGCGGCAGATATGAGTAAGGCAACAATTTTTCCATAGTTTGCAGAAAGCCCGTCAAGCAAAAATCCTCTCATTAAAACTTCCTCAAAAACAGGTGCAAGGATACAAAAATCGAGAAAACTGACAATCGGCGATATCTTTATTAAACGGATAATTTGTTGGTAATTTTCTTTACTTGATGGAAATAAATTTTCAAATATGGGATCTAATCCCTTATCTA
>CAUTVM010000051.1:0-12503 GCA_963541855.1 uncultured Erysipelotrichaceae bacterium | reverse complement strand
GATGACAATCTTACGCTCCTTCATGCGTGCAGCCACTCTTTCTCATCCCGATGACTTTTATAACAATGATATTGAGGCTTATAACGCGCAAAGAGATAATTCGTGATCGCTACCGAACGATGCTGTCCCCCCGTACACCCGATGGCAACCGTAAAATGATTCTTTCCTTCTTTTACATATTGTGCAAAAGAATAGTCCAGAAAGGCATCCAGACGTTTGACAAATTCTTTCGTCTGCTCATGATCCATAACATAGTGATATACGTCCGCATCATTGCCGGAATGTAACCGCAGCTTTTCATCCCAAAACGGATTGGGCAAAAAGCGAACATCAATCATCAGATCGGCATCCAGCGGTACACCATACTTGTAGCCAAACGAAACAAAACTGATGGTAAAAGAAGGAATTGTGTCTTTGGCAAAATACTGACGCAGCTGCCGCTTCATTTCCGCCTCATTCATAAACGACGTATCAATACGAACAAACGACCTCTCCAGCACCCGTGACAACATTTGTCTTTCTTCACTGATCGCTTCTTCCAATGTATTGGCCATATTGCTCAATAAAAACGGATGAATGCGGCGCGTTGCTTTATAGCGGTGAATCAGCACCTGATCGGACGCCTCCAGAAATAACACCTGCACTTCCATTCCTTCGCCTTTTAATCCCTGCAGAAAGTCTGAAAAATCACAGGCATTCGTACTTAATGCGATATAGCTGTCCCGCGGATCTTTACTTTCTTCAATACGCGTCACCAGGGCATGTAAAAGCGATACCGGAAAATTATCAATGACATGATATCCCATATCTTCCAGAATTCGGGCGGCACTGGATTTTCCCGCCCCGCTCATCCCGCTGACTAAAATGACTTTTCTGACTTTTTCCATCTTGCTCTATTTTAACAAAAAAGACCGACGGGCGACGGCCTTATGCGTTATAGCTATAATCAAAATCATCTCGCTCCAATACATCCAAAGCGGCATCGGGATTTTTCAGTATCCGTTTCGCCTGTCTTAAAATCGCTTCTTCCAGCTCATTACGTGCCAAACGCCCGTTTCCCGCTTCAGCTGCGTGCTCCGCCTGAACCGCAGTGAAAAAATCTTCCAGCGGTTTTAGCGCATCTTCAGCCAGATGATAGCCCCGGTTTTCCGCCTGCAATTTACAAATGGCAAGCAATTCTTCTCCGGTATAATCCGGAAAATCAATCGTATTCGGAAACCGCGACCGCAGGCCGCTGTTCGCTTCCAGAAATTCTCCCATCTCCTTTTTATATCCCGCCAGAATAACAATCAGATCATCACGATAATCTTCCATCGCTTTGACAATCGTATCAATCGCTTCCTTGCCAAAGCTGTCATTATCCCCACGATATAAAGAATACGCCTCATCAATAAACAATACACCGCCCAAGGCAGATTTAATCACCGACATCGTTAAGGGCGCCGTCTGTCCGACATATTGCGCCACCAGATCTTTACGCGAAACCTCCACCAGCTGTCCTTGACTCAAAGCGCCGATCGCTTTCATGTACCGGGCGACAAGACGGGCCACGGTTGTCTTACCGGTTCCCGGATTGCCGGTAAAAATCATATGTCGCGCAACTTCCGATGCCGCAAGTCCTTTCGCACGGCGCAGACGATTCATTTCAATATGTGCTTGTAAAGAATGAATATAGTCCTTTACCGGTTTTAGTCCAATGATGGCATCTAATTCGCGATTCACCGCATCAATCTCATCTTGTGACATTTTCGATCGCAGCAAAGGAAAACTTTCCTCACCCATGCGTACAACCGGCTGTTGTCCATCAACGCCGATAATGCCCGTTTTGCACAATCCGTTTTGCATGGCGATTTCCGAAAGCGAGATATAAAAATCATGAAACATGTCGGCGATGGCGCCCGCCCCCTGACTTTTATCATAATTTTCCACGATCCACGGGATGACGTTTTGATCCATCGTCATTTCCATTTTTAATCGCTCTTTTACCTGAGCCAGTAATGCTAACATGGCGCTTTGGGCAAAGGCATCTGCTTCTTTGGCCCCAAAAGCGTGAAAGGTTACGATATCCAGAATGCGGCGAACAATCTGCGCGCCAAAAGCATCCTGCACGGCGCCCACTCCTTTACTGCTCAAAAGCACCAGATAAAAGTCTTTGGCATACAATGCGTTGACCGCCTCTTGCACAAGACCGCTCTGCGCTTCTACAAGCATCCCCTTGTTCAGCACATAGCGCTTGTTCAGCGGCATCGTTCCCGTCATGATCAAGTCGGCTATCATGCGCAGAAAAGGCGCAAAACCACTTTCAAAATTTTCAAAACAAATGATTTTCCCTTCCTTTGAAAGCGCCTCATACATATCCTGTAAAAATACCTGCTCTTGTGCTTTTGAAGTATAAAGACTTAAATCAAGACAAGTGAGTGCAGGCGAAGGCAGCAGCCCCTGCGCATACATGGCTTTAGAAGCAGTGCGCAAACAATAATGCCGGCCGCTTCCTTTGGGACCGTTGATCAAAATAACATTGCGCACATCCCCTTCCTGACTTCCCATGATGTAAGGACGACGATAAGCAGAACAAAGCGCCTTCATCGCCTCATCCTGACCGATCACTTCTTTTTGCAAGGTCTCTTCAACATGCACAAAAGCCTGATCGACATCTATCGGCTCGGCTTTTTTCTCCGTCTTGTCCTCTGCCTGAACGCCATAGTCCTTTTCAATTTCCGCCTGCATCCGCTTCATACTTTCTTCATTCAGGCCATTTTCCTGCGAGAGTGTCCGCAAGTCATCCTGCTGTCGATTCAAAATCTCTTTAAGCGACGAAAAAGCATTGTCGGCCGAGCGCAATAGACGATCGGCTGCAGAAGAAGAGCTCTCCTTTGGCTTTTCATCATGAAGATGCAGCTTGACTTCACCCGTTGTTTTCTTATCGGCCGGCTCATAGTGACGATTCATCGTCTCCTGTAAAAGGCGTTTTCTTTCTTCTTCCCGACGATTCATCTTGTCTGCTCCGCGGTAGTCTGCGCCTGCTGTTTTTGAAGCACGGAAACAATATCGTTATCATCCGTCATTCCGTCTTTGCGCAACAGCGCTTCCAAAGTGCTCATATCCGCCGCCATATTGTCGGAGGCCGTCTGCGACATTGAGGGAATCAGACGTTCACGTATAGCGGTATTGATCTGATTGATTGTACGCTGCAATGTTTCTTCGTTCTTTTTATAGTTGGGATCGGTTTCGACATGCTGCATGGTGCTGTACTTTTTCAGAATTTTGATTAAATAAGGCAGATATGTCTGATACAGTTTGGTCAGCTTATTGCTGCTGGCGGGAAACTGCTTTTCCAGATCGTGCAGCTGTTTTAAAAGACCGGTCATTTCATACATGGAGTTGCTGATATTTTCATCCGGAATTTCATTATTCAGATCATTGATGATATTGCGGAAATAAGCCGCATCTTTTACCACTTCAGGCTCCGCTTGCTTCGCTTCACGCGCCGGCGCCTTTGTAAAATCCGCATCTATGATCGGCCCTTCCATGCCGGCATGCAGACGGCTCATCTTCAAAAGAGTATCAAACAGGATGTTATACAAATTGCCGTTTTCTCTGCGGAACTGATCCATGGACACATAATTGCGATTTTGATAGCGTACCTGCAATAACTCAAATGTGCGATAACCGCCGCCTTCATTGATCAAAGTGACATTCTGCCCATTCAGATCCACTTCAATTGCCCGGCTCCCATTTTTAAAACGATGCGCCAAATACGCATTCACATGTGCCTTCTGCTCTTTCGAATGAAGGGTATCGCCTTGTGAAGCAACACCGCTTCGTCCATCGCCTGTCGCATAACTTGTGCGGCCATATTCATACTCCTGATTGCCCCGGTTATTTCGCGAAAGCGCACGAAAAACTGTAAAAAGCACAAAAATAAGCACCATGGGAACGATCACTCCGGACAATATACCCAATATGCCGGATATGCCGGGAAAGCCTCCAAAAATAAGCAAAAACAGGATCAAAATCCCGAAATTTCTTCTGTTTCCTCTACGACCACGCATCGGTGCACCTCATACCATCGAATTATAGCATAGCTTGCCCGAGCCGTATGCCACCCTTCAAAATAAAATAATGGCATGTGAATTGCAAAACCCATTGTCACAAAGCTCTGGCCTGTAATCATAAAATGATGGCGGATTGCCCTATGTGAAAACCTTATCCGGTTTGCCAAGCGTTCGCCTCATATTGTGTAAGCTTCACAACATCATGCCCTATATGCCGCTTCGCACCCGTGCTATGATCTTCCTATGAAAACCATCATCTGTCCACAGCATTTAAAAACCGCACTTTACCACCGCCTGGCCGAAAAAAACGGCCACGTGACCGACATCCTCATCCAAAGCATGTCCGCGCTTTTCCATCTTCCGCAAACAAAAGACGCCGACCTGATGCTGCAAAGCAAGCATCTGCTCCAGGCACACGCCGAGCAATTTCCGATCTATCGCGCTATGTTTGCTTATACCGCCTTCATACAGGAACTGCTTGCTTTTGCCAAGACATGCGCTTTATTCGGTATTACGGAAAAGCAGCTGCCGCAACGTACCGGCGGCGAAAAAGAACTGCACGCAATACTGACGCTTTTATTGCCGATGATTACTTATGAACAAACCCTTTTCCAGCAGCGTGAAGAAATCAAACAAAATCTCCTGCATATTTCTGATCTTTCCATCTGTACAGGATTTGAAAAAAATATCTTCTTGTACCATTTACAAAACGATTTGATAAAAGCCGGTGTTCCTGCTTTTACACCACAACGCGCAACGCCAGAAAAACGCCTTCTGCGTACCGCCCTCAACCTTCGCCAAGAAGCGGAAGCAGTCGTTCAGGATATTTGTAAATCCATGCAGCCAAGTATCATTGTGCTTTGCTCCTACGCCGAACAATTCCCGGTTTTACAATCGCTTTTAGAACGCTATCATGTCCCTTATTCCTGTGTGAATGATCTGTACAAAGCCAAAATATACGCCGTTTTCCGCAGCCTGATTACATTTGCCTTAGAAAAAGACATTGCTTCTTTTTTACAAGTACTGACCCTTGACGGCTTTTCCCTTCCCTGTCCCGATCATCTTTATTTATGGTTAGGCAAGACGATGCAATCCATGGACCTCTCCGCGCCCGATATCCCTTTGAACATTTTTGCCAAAGAGGCAGAACACTATTTCGCCATGCAAAAGGAAGCTGTGTCCTACATGCAGGCAATTCAGGCGGAACAAAAAGCACTGCTGCAGGCGAAAACACCGCCGGATATTTTAAAAGCCGCCTATAGGGTGCTTCTGCATCATCCCCTGATCATGCAGGAGAAAGAGCGGACGGCCGCCATGACCATTCATTCCTTTCTGCAAACCGTTTTGACAAAAGTACATACCGACGATGATGTCCGCTTCATCACCGATTTCCTTTTAACACAATCAACCGGCCAGCAACGCCTGCAAGGCGATTTTGTTACCGTGACGGATATCTTTCATCCTGTCGATGCTCGGAAAAGAACCTACGTTCTGCATACCGACGGCCGAAGTTATCCGGGTTTCAGCGGCCGCCGCGGTTTATTTGATGAAGACTATGTCGCACAGATCGACGCCTTCCCCTCTTTATCCCGGCGTCATCAGGCCTATATGGAACAATTACAATGGATTGAACAAAGCGCATCTGACGTCCTTTTTTATTCCTATCCTTCCGCTGATTATCAAGGAAATGAAATGCAGCTGGCCTATGCGATTGAGGCCCAGTTTCCAAATGAAACACGCAAAAAATGGCCTCTGGATCAATTGGAACCGTTTCCCCTTCCCGCTCATGCGCTGACTTCAGAAACCGCCGCCGCCCTTTTTGCGCCCAAGGGCTTTATCACCGGTTCCGTTTCCACCATAGAGCGCTGGTTTGCCTGCCCTTATTCCTGGTTCATTCAGGCCGGCCTCCTTGTTCGCCAAAAAAACGAATGCGGCATGGATCCCGCCACCTTCGGCACCATTCAACATGCCTTGATGGAGCGGGCCGTCACGACTTTCGGCAAGCAATATGCCGAAGAAGCGCCGGCGCATCTGGATGAATGGATACGTCCTTATATAGACGCTCTGCTTGTCTTTTCTCCTAACGAGGCGGTTTTCATCCGCCATACACTGTGGCATTTGCGCCATAACCTGCTTCACACATTCCATGTGCTTGCCGCTTTTGAACGTCATACCTCCTTTACGCCGATAGAAACGGAAAAGACATTTCAAGAAGAAATCGTCAACGGCGTACAGCTGCGCGGTGTCATTGACCGCATTGATCTTTGTCATCATCTGCTGCGCATCATAGACTACAAAAGTTCAATCCATACATTGTCAGCGATAAAAATCAAAGCCGGTCTGCAGCTGCAATTATTAACCTACCTGCATATCGCTGAACGTCTTTACGATAAAAAGCCGACAGCCGCACTTTACTGTTCTACCAAAGATGAAAGATATCTCATGCCCGCCGCTGCCATCTATCGCCATACTGTTTCCCAAACACCTGCGGACGAAAAGACACAATGGGAAAACTTCCTTATGCGGCGACGCCTTTGCGGATGGATCTTTGACGATGATCATAAAACGGAGCAGGATGACAGCAGCACGTTTATCAAAGGCCTGCGCGAACTTTATGATTACCCTGCTGTTATCGCTTATATGCAAATGCTGTATACCTATTTTCATGATGAAGTTTTATCCGGAAACATTCGTCTCAACCCGGTGGATGGCGCCTGCACGTTTTGCGATTATCGCCCCATATGCCGTTTTCATGGCGAGATGCGAAAGGAAAAAGCCATTTTTGATGAGGAAGTGGAATTCAAAATAAAAAAGACCAAGGAGACAAAGTAATGCCGTTTGATTTTGATGATGAACAAAAAAAGGCGATTCAAAAGACCGGTAAAAATATTCTGGTTTCCGCTTCCGCCGGAGCCGGGAAAACCGGTGTGCTGGTAGCCCGTTTAAGCAAACGTTGTGTGCAAGATCGCATTCCTCTCACCCGTATTTTAGCAATGACTTTTACCCAAGCGGCGGCTGAAGAAATGAAGAAGCGCCTGGCGCGCGAACTGCATCAAAAATACCGGACGGAAACGGAGACGGAAAAGCGAGAATATCTGCGGCTGCAATTGCTTTCTCTGGATAACGCGGCCATCACGACAATCGACAGTTATTGTAAAACCATCATTCAAAAATACTGTAACGTAATCGGCCTTGATCCCGCCATTGCCGATCATGTTCTGTCAGACAGTGAACAGGAACAATACCGTCAGAAAGCGTTTACCGCCGTCTGCACGTCATTTTCCGAAAAAGATCCGCAAGCCTTTCAGCGACTGCTTGTTTTCAGCTCAACACGCCCGGAAGATACGCTTTCTCTTTTTACCTTATGTAAAACGATCGCTGCCCACGCTGACAGTGCCATTGACCCAAAGCGCTGGCTGCTTGATGCCCTGTCCGCCGCCATGCCGATTGCGCACTTTGCCGATTTCCCAAAGCCGCTGCTGCAGTCTTTCTTTCATGATTTCCACTTGAAATTGGAAATCGTACAGAGCGATCTCTCATCCATGCTTGCATATAAAGATCAAAGTGAGAAAATCAACGCTGAACTTCTGCATCAAAAAGAAATTCTTCTTCACAATTGTCAAAATGCCCTTCAAGAACAAAATTACAGCCTGTTCTGTACTTCTTTGGATACGCTTGCTTCTGCGAAAACATCCGCTGATCAAAATGTGGCCGCTTATAGTAAAGCCCGCAAACATATGGAAGATACCATTAAAGAAATGCTGGCCCGTCGCTATGATGAAGAAGTTTTGGTGCATGATCATAATGAAGTTTCTCCTATCCTGCAAGATTTAATTCATCTGACGAATGCATATCGCTCTTGTTTCATAGCCTTGAAGAAAAAAGATGCGTGCATGGATTTTACCGATATGGAACGTTATGCACTTGATATTTTAAATGCCAATGATGGCGAAATCGCAGCCATTTTAAGAGCACAATTAGATGAAATTATGGTAGATGAATTTCAGGATACCAGCCTGCTGCAAAATACGATCATCAACCGTATGGCAAAAAAGGATAACGTTTTCAGAGTCGGCGACATCAAACAATCTATCTATCGTTTTCGACAGGCAAAGCCGCAGCTGATGCGCGCACTAACACAAAGTCCGGATCATATGCATATTATCCTGAAACATAATTACCGTTCCAAGGAATCCATCGTGCGCTTTACCAATGCCCTTTTTTCAACTTGCATGAATGTTGCCGGATTACAAAACCGCTATGATCCGGCCGATTGCGTATCTATTGGTTCCTCTATGCAAAAAGAAGATATCCCCGTTCCGATTATTTTTGCCAAAATCGATACCAAACAGGAAGAGGCCGAATCCGCATCCGGCAAAGCGCTTAAAAGCAACTGGATCGCTTCAACAATTCAGCGCAAGATGAAAGAGAATTCGCATCTCTGTTTTCGTGATTTTGCCGTATTGATTCGCAGCCATGCCGACAAGACCTTTCTTCGCTCAGCTTTTGATCGCTATAACATTCCCTATGATATTGATGCGCGGGAAGGATTTTACCATTCGCAAATGGCACAGACCATTCGCAGCTTTGTTCATCTTCTGCTGGATCCAAATGACATGGTATCTTTTATGGCGGTTTTAACTTCCTCCATGTATCGCTTCACGGATGAAGATCTGGCGCAAATAAAAATCAAAGGCGGTTCTTTAGCAGAAGGTATGCGAAAGTTTCATCCCGATCTTTTACAAGAGCTGCAGGAATTACGTCTATTCGCCCGCGAACACAGCGTCATTGATTTATTGTCCCGCATTGCCTCTATGCACGATTTCATGGCACGTCAAAATGAACAGGAACGCGCCAATTATGATTTTTTGTTTCAAACCGTCTGTACAAGTTCCATTTCCACTTTGCGGCAATTGATGACCATGCTCGACACTTCGCAGGATGAAAGCAGCTCACAGGCATTGTTCAAAGGCGTGGATGATGATGTCGTCACCGTTGCGACGATTCACCATTCCAAAGGTCTGCAATATCGTTATGTTTTCCTGTGGTCTACAATGCGAAATCCGTTTCGTGATGCCGGCAACATGATTGTCGTGGATGATGATTTCCATATCGGCGCTAAATGGTTTGATCCAAAGTGGGGGACGGTTCGCTGCACTTTGCCCTTCATGGCGATTGAACATAAAAATAATCTGGAAGATCTGGAAGAATTTATCCGCCTGCTGTATGTAGCCGTTACGCGCGCACAAGAGCGTCTTTATATTGTCGATGTGATTCCGCCCACCTTTACGCCAGCCCCCGTTTCCCTGTCTATGTTGAGTCAAAGAAACGGGATGAGCGGCCTGCTTCTTTCCGCGCTAAGTGAAAGTGAATTATTTCAATTTGAAACTGTTTCTTCCTCTGGTACAGAAAAATATGTGCCGCCGATTAAAAAAGCGCCTGCGCATCTGACTTGCTATACGGGCCCTGCTGTTCCTGTTTGCACACTTGCAACACCAAGCGGCTATGAAGCGGAAACACTGCCGAATTTAGCAGATATAAGCAGTGAAAGCGGCAGTGATTATGGGACATTCATGCATGATATCATTGCCCGCCTGCCGAACCGGCTGTGGAAAAAAGAAGATTTCAGCGCCCTGTCGTTAGCAAATCATGATATTGAGAAATTGCTCGCTTTTTCCCAATCGCCTCTTTATCAGGAAGCACTGCATATGGATATTCATAAAGAATTTCCGTTCTATGTTGAAGATGGAAATACATTTCTGCATGGTACTATGGATTTTGTGGCGCTTGGCAAAGATAAAATCATTCTGATTGACTTTAAAACTGACCATGAAAAAGCGAATGCTCTTCGCCAGCGCTATCAGCAGCAATTAAACGCATATCGCCATGCTCTGGAATTGATCTATGCTATTCCGATTGAATCTTATATCTGGTCCCTGCATGATTGCATCGCCATTTCGATGCCCAAAAAAGAATAAAAGTACTGTCAGATTGGCAGCATTTCCGGATTGACGATGCGGCATACAAAGCAGCCGGAAAACCTTGATTTTTAAAGCGCGTCTGCACGGATTTGCGGACTAAGTATTCCCATATCATCCATTGTTATTTCTTTCATACAAAAACGGCGCCGAAGTATGCCTATTTCATTCATTCGTCGACGCCGCTCATATACTTTTATGTCTGTCTGTTTATTGTTCAGCTCTTTCCTTTTCGCGCTGAGCGATGATATCCGCATTCGCCTTTTTAAAATACATATATGCCACAATCGCCGATACAATGGCGAAGATGGAAGCGATAACTCCCGCCTTTGGTGCCCAGACAAATGTCGAAACAAGCAAAATTGCAGACGGAACGACTGCCAGAATGCACATCAGCGGACCGGCCGGCATTTTATATGTCGGCTGATAATTCTTCTTCTTGCGGACAATAAACCAAGTCAGAAAGCCCAGTGCATTACGCAACAGGGAAATCAATGTGAAATAGCCCAGCAGATCACTGATTGATGAGAAGAATACCAGAATACAAGCTACCCCTACTTCCCAGAGCATCGCTACATAGGGTGTATTCCATACGGGATGAACTTTCCCCCAGCTTCTCCACCAATAACCTTCGTTTGCTGCCTTATAGGTAATGCGCGGCTGCCACATAATCAGGCCGCATAAAGAACCGGTGACGACAAATACGGCAAGTACAGCCGCAATTGTCGCGGCTGAAGATCCGATGCCGGGAATTTGTTCAAAAGCCGTCGCAATCGGCGCATCCGAAGAAGCCAGAACGGAAACATCCACCAAGCCTACCGCCGCCGCCGTCAAAGCCGTATATAATGCCGTACATACAAGTACGGTTGAAATTAAAGCAATCGGCAGATTTTTCTTTGGATTTTCCACCTCGCCGCCTAAGACGGATGAGGCATACATACCGTCATAAGACCATGTGGTTGCTGAAATTCCGGCCAGCAGCGCCATGATACCGGAAGCATCTCTTCCGGCAATATCGGCCGCAAAATTTCCGCCCTTTACAAAAAACAAACCGATGATAATCAAAAGGAAAAACGGCACGATTTTTACCGCCGTCAATGCGGACAATACCTTTGCACCACTTTTGGCATGTACAATGTGCAGCCATCCGAACCCGGCAATTAGCAAAACCGCAATGATCTTCACCGTCAGTTGTGACCAGTGTGTAAAATAAGATAAATAGCTGCCGATGGAAATCGCCATGATGGCTTCACCGATAGGATCCGATGAAAAGAAACAAGACCAAGAATAGAAGAAACTCATAAACTTCCATCCCGCCTCACGGAAATAGACAACCATGCCGCCATCTTCCGGATAAGCGGAGGAAAGCTCGGTATATAAAAGATTTTGCGGAATCATTAACAAGCCGCCGATCAGGAAGGAAAGAATGGCCAGCATCGCGCTTCCGGACGCCCCGGCCACCTCGCCAACAGAAGTAAATATTCCCGAGCCGACCGTTGAGCCAACCCCCATCGCGATCATGGCCGCCAATGAAATCTTTCGTGTTAAATGAACTTCTTTTTCATGATTTTCCGACATAAATTTTCCCCTTTACGCATCTGTTCAGTTTCCGGCAGTCATACCGCCATCAACCAACAAATTCGCGCCATTGATATAACTTGCTTTTTCAGAACATAAGAACAAAACGACATTGGCGATTTCTTCCGGAGAGGCAATTCTGCCCATCGGGCCGACGGTCACATTATCCCATCCGTCATGACCGATGCCATCCTCTTTATATCCGGCAAGCACGCTTGCAAACATTGGCGTATCCACCCATCCGGGAGAAACAGAATTGACGCGGACACCATTCTTTCCATTTTCCACCGCGGCATTTTTACTCATGCCGATGATGGACCATTTGCTGGATCCATATCCGATTTCCAATGAATAGCCGAACATGCCGGACACTGAACCGAAATTGACAATAGATCCCTTTTTCTGCTTCTGCATGATCGGTAATGTCTTTGCCATCATCAGATAGGTTCCAAATGTATTGATCTCATAGACCCGGCGGAATGTTGAAAATGTATAATCTTCCGCTCTTTTCTGCGGGCCGCCCCAACCGGCTGTATTGACAAGTGCATCAATGCGCCCCCATCTTGTCATGACTTGCGCGATCGCATCTTCTACCGCTTTTTCATCGGATACATCCGCCGTGATCGCCATGGCGCGATCGGCAGAAAGGCTGAAGTGCCGAATTGTTTCCTGCGCGAACTGGGCATTGATATCCACAATTGCAACCTTCGCTCCTTCTTCATAAAACTTCTGCGCCAACACACAGCCGATACCGAGCTTATGATACTTTTCCCATTGCTGCGCATTTATTCCCGCGCCGGTAATGATCACAACCTGATTTTCAAAATCCATGATTTCTCTTGTATGATGATTACGTCCTGAGCAGGACATAATCTCATACTCTCCTTTCTGC
>CAUTVM010000050.1:0-12634 GCA_963541855.1 uncultured Erysipelotrichaceae bacterium | reverse complement strand
TCACTGCGCGCCGAAATCGCCGTATCATATTGCTTCTTCGCTTTTCTGACCGGCATTCGGGCTTTTACAGTCTTATTCCAAGGTATCCGTTGAACTCATCCGTGCCATTTCGTCTCCCTCCTCAAGCGCCTGTCGTTAGTCTCTTGCTGATCTCTTCCGTGCGGTATTTCACATTTGTATCAATCAGCCCATAGGCTTTAAGTACTATCTTCTGTGTGGCTGCAACTGCGCGATCCAATTGATCTATACATCAAGCTGCCTTGACGTCTCGATCATATCCCGTTCTCAGATCGCGCTGCTGGCACCGTCATGTAATTCAGCTTCTTTGCCATCTCCATCATCGCATCTTTCAAATCATTATACATGTAATTCCTGATGATCATTATTATATTCAGGCTAAGGGATTTTAAGGCTGCGGAAAATTTCTGACTTTTACTTTACTCCTTTGAATTTTGTGACTTCACTCGGCTTTTATCAAGACCGTGAATCATTCGAGTATAGCATTTTTTAAAGCAAACGATTTTATTACGCTTTTTTATTATATGTTTTCTGTATCTCCTGCCATGATGGCATGCGGCTGCGCAATTTTTCCCAAGCCGGCATTTTAAAGCTTGGATATTGACAACGCATTTTCGCGAAATTTGTATCCAAAATCTGCATTTCCGTAACAGCATTCCGGCAATGATCACTCGCCGCAAGTTCTCCCCATGTTGTTTTAGCCATTATCAAAAGTAAGATTTTAAGAATCCGGCTTTTCATTTCCTTATGCCAGCGTACATCAATCCCTTGCGGACGAATAGTTATATCTGTATGCTTTAAAAAAGCAAAACCTTCAGAAGCGGCATGCAGCATATCTTCCAAATCGCTTCTGTTAATCAAGCGAAGATTACAATGATAAAAATAACAGATATACACAATCGGAAGAATAAAAGCCATATGACTCCACAGCCATCCATTCATATCATCCATCCACTCCAGATGGTAACCGCTGTTATGAAAAGCCTGCAAAAGAAGCTGTCTATCTTGCCGCATTGGATATGCATGCAGACCGCCGATGGTCATGGATCCCTTTTTCCAATGGACACAGACAACATGATCTTGTCGACGAACACCGCCTGTCGGCTGGAAGCCAAAAAGAACACGTTTTTCACCAGCGGATGCCAAAATGGTTTTCTCCATTTTTTCCGCATTCAAATTATTACCGACCAATATAACAAGATCTGTATTCGCGCCGGCAAGATCCTCAAGAACAGCCATCTGCTGCTGCTCCTGCATAATAGAGAAAACCATATCATAATGTGTCTGTTTGTCCGGCCGAAAGATAATCTCAGGATAGTCTCGTGTCCATTTTTTTTGCAGCCGATGATATAGGAGCAATCCTTGCTCTTTTAAAACCAAGCCCCATTTGCTTTGTGAAACAACGGTAACATGATTCCCGGCACGCATCAGCACATGAATCATGTAGGAGCCGATTACACCGGCACCGTATACTAAAATTTTCATTTCTTGACTTCCTTATAATTAAATCCTCACCGAAATCTTATACTCGACGAGTAAAGAGACGACCCCGAAAAACACTTATCGTACCCAAACAAATAAGTCTTCTTATGCAGCCTGCTGTTTCTAAATGCCGGCAGTTCCTTTTGCATCGGCCGCAATCTTCCAACCGATTGCTTTTTTTCTCGAAATGACAAAGCGCTGGTAAATACCCTCTTGTTTCATCAATTCTTCATGTGTTCCCTGCTGCACAATCTTACCCCTATCAATAACGAAAATTTGATCTGCATGACGTACCGTTTTCAGACGATGCGCGATCATCAGAATTGTTTTTTCCTTTGTCAAGGCATCAATTGCTTCCATCAATTCCTTTTCATTTTCAGGATCCACATTTGCCGTCGCTTCATCAAGAACAATGACCGGCGCATCTTTCATGATCGCGCGTGCAATAGAAAGCCGCTGTCTCTCACCTCCCGAAAGCGATGCACCATTTTCGTCAATTACCGTATCATAACCGTCCGGTAAAGCCATAATGAATGCATGACAGCAGGCTTTCTTCGCTGCCGCAATCACCTCTTCCATCGAAGCCTCCGGTTTTCCAAAACGAATATTATTGGCAATGGTATCGTGAAATAAATAAACATTCTGAAAAACAAAGCTGAAATTCTTCATCAATGAATCCATGGAATATTCCTTGACATTTCGATCATCCAGGCGGATACATCCTTTTCCAACATCCCAAAAACGCGCAATCAAATGGCAAAGAGTCGTTTTGCCCCCGCCGGACGGGCCGACAAAAGCTACGGTTGTATGCTGAGCGATCGACAATGACACGTCATCAATAATCTTTTTTTGATCATAGGCAAAATCAATGTGATCCACATCAAAATGATGCGTTGCCGGTACAATTTCCTCCCCTTGAATATCCATCGGCGGTAGCTCCAGAATATTCCGCCCTCTTTTCACACACAGATCAACAACATGAAGAAGTGAAGAATAGGCGCTCATGGACTCCAGTCCGCTAAACACACTGAACGACATGATCATCATAATCATTGTCATCAGCAATTCCATACTTCCTTGCAGATAAAAATAAATAGAGGCCAGCAATATCGCAACTCCTGTTGTTTTCAGGATAATTGTTTGTACAGGTAAAAGCCGGTTGACGGTCATTTCCAAATCAATATTTGTTCTGGCGGCGGTACGAATGATATCATTCAGCTTTTGCCGTGAAGAACCTGTAAGATTATAGGATTTTACTTCCGCAATTCCCTGCACATACTCCAGAACGCCGGAAACCACCTTGGTATCTATTTCCAGCTTTTGTGCGGAAACACTTTCAGCAGAACGCCGCATGGCATGATTGACCAAAGCAAATATGGCAATTCCCACAAGAGCGATGCAGCCGATACGTCGATCATAATAAAGAATCAGCAAAATAATCAAATTTGTATTCAGAATTCCCTGGGTCGTTAACATGACCACTCGTGTTGCCACATCGCCTAACTGCTCCATGATATTTGTCGTAACATTGGCGATTTCACCCAGACTGTTGTCATTAAAATATCCCATGGGAAGAAAACGCAGATGCTCGGCAATCTCAATACGCTTATTTGCACATTCCGTATAGCCGGCTATACATTGCAGCACGGTTGTTTTTCCACGTATCAGACTTTCCGCCAAAGCTGAGACAAGCAAAATCAGAAAACCATAAAGAACTGTTTTTCCACTGATATTGTGTTGCATAAACCCTTTTAAAATCAGCCAAATTGCCGGAAATTTCATCGCTTCACAAACAGCGATCAAAACGCCCCAGGCAAGTGATTGATAAAACATATGACGATTTTCTTTTGAACAAAACGCAAAGAAATTTTTAAGTGCGCCAATCATATCCGTGCTCCTATCAAATTGTCAGACGAATCTCTCATTTCCTCCTCCGCGTAATCCGTATCTCGGGAAGAAATATGTGCATTCCACATGCGCTGATACAAAGCACATGTTTTCAGAAGCTCTTCATGTGTTCCCTTGCCGACTATATTTCCATCCTCGACAACGGCAATCTGATCAGCCATCGTGATCGTAGAAAGGCGATGCGCAATGACAATTAATGTTTTTCCAACTGCAAGCTGTGAAATGGATGATTGAATAACCGCCTCATTTTCCGGATCGGTATAAGCCGTCGCCTCATCCAAAATCAAAATCGGCGCATTCTTCAACATTGCCCGCGCAATGGATATTCTCTGCCTTTCACCACCGGAGAGATGCGCGCCGCCAACACCGACAAGCGTATCAAAGCCATTCTCCAGTTTTGTTATAAATGTATAGCAGCCGCTCTTTTTAGCAATTTCTTCAACATCAGCATCCGAAGCCTGCGGATTTCCCATTCGAATATTTTCCCGGATTGTTGTATTAAACAGAAAACTTTCCTGTGAAACATACGCAATCTGGTGATTGTAATCCGCAAGCGACATGTCGCGAATATCCACACCGCCGATTTTGATACTCCCCGACTGCACATCCCAAAGGGAAGCGATCAATCGCGCAATTGTTGATTTACCGCTGCCCGATGGTCCTACAAGAGCCAATGTGGAACCGGAAGGAATAACAAGATTTATACCATGCAAGACTTCTTTTGCCCGGTAGCCGAAATGTACATCTGCAAGTTCAATCGCATGGTCCTTTGGCACGGATTTGCTGTTTTCCGGTCTTTTTAATTCTTCAAGCTGAAGAATGGCATCAATTTCACCAAAAATAGATGATGTTTTTTGAATATCATCGGTATAGCTCATGGCCGTAATCAACGGTGTAATCAAGCCGCACGCAAGTACAAGAATCACAATATAATCGGTAAGCGCCAGACTTTGATGCATGACAAATAATGCCCCAAGGGGAAGCGTCGCAAGCAGCGTGGCCGGCGTAATAACCATGGCAAGCGAAAAAGGAATCGTGCAGGAGCGCATCCAATCTATAAAACTATTGGCATTGGCTTTTGCCGCATCAGAAAATTTTCGATAGGAGTTTTCCGTTTTGCCGAAAACTTTGATGACCTCTATGCCGTTAATATACTCTACTGCCACATCGTTAAGCGCTTTGGTTGTATTTTGCGTCTTTTGGAACGGAATCTGATAGTCCTTTGTCATCCATGCCATACAAATAACCGCAATCGGCAAAGTTGCCAACGAAAGCAAGGCCATGCGCCAGTCAATAAAAAGCAGATAGATAAACATCAATATCGGCGCTGCAAAATTTGCGGTAAATTCCGGTACGACATGCGCCAACGTCGGCTCGATAGAATCCGCGCGTTCCACAATAATGTTTTTAAGCGTGCCCGAGGGAATATCAAGAACGGTTCCCAACGGAAGTTTCGCCAGTTTGTCACATAAGGCAATTTTGATATTTCCGATCACTTGAAATGTCGTCCGATGAGAAAGATTTGTCGAAAGCGTATGAAAAAGCACGCGGAAAAGCCAACAGACGCACATTAGAAAACCTTCTTGCAAAAATACGGAAAACCGCTTCTCTCCTATCATCAGCTGCCGAACCATATTTCCCATCAGAAAATACGGAAATAGCGAAAATATAACGCCGACCAATGCCAGCAAAACACTGCATACATAATTTTTTTTACTTTCCGGAAATTGCAAAATATAATCAACTAATCCCGGCTGTTTCTTTTTCCTATCTTTTCCCATCTTCCCAGATATATACAGATCAATCCATCATACAAACAGATATCCCCTGTACCTCTCTCCTTTCCTCTGTATATTCAAAACAAAAGTTAGTGTAAGCTAACGCACAATTAAATATAACATATCTCAATGATAAAAAGTGATCTCCGCATAATCAAAATTCATAAATACGATTTATGAAATTATCTCTATTTATAAAATCATGTCGAAAAAATACAAAGAAATAGCTTTCACTATGAAAACACCCGCTTCCTTATTCAATAAAGATATTCTTTTCTTTCAGCCGCGATGATACAAGATCTCTTATCAGTACATAAATGACCGAAAATACCGGAACGCCCAAAAACATACCTGGAAGACCTGCCATAGCGCCCCCGAAGATAATCGCAAAAGTTACCCACAAAGCGGGCAGGCCCATAGAATCACCCAGAATATACGGGCCCAGAATATTCCCGTCCACTTGCTGTAAAACAAGAATAAAGATCGTAAACTCCAAGGCCTTAAGCGGATTGATGATGAGCAGAATAAAGATACATGGAACCGCGCCTAAAAAGGGGCCGAAAACCGGAATCATATTTGTCAGTCCGATAATGAAGGCAATCAACGGCGTATACGGCATACGCATCAAAGCACATGCAACTCCACATACAATTCCAATAATCAAAGAGTCCAGTGCTTTTCCGAAAATGAAATTATTCAACATTTTCTGACACAAACGCATAATATAAACCATATGATCGGCAAAGCGCTTAGAAGAAATTGCGTAAATAACACGCTTGAACTGCCGCTTCCATTTCTCCGAGTCCAATAATAGGTAAATTGCAACGATGACACCGATAAAGAAATTGGTCACGTTTTTCACAATTCCAACCGAATAAGATAATACGGCAGATAATAAGCCGTTTTCGCCGCTTAGCCACGTCTCTATCGTTTTTCTTAGGTTTTCATACACATGGGTAATAACAAACGATGTCTCTTCTTCTCCTTTGGAAAACCGATTGATATAATCTTCCAATACTTTTCCATAGCCATCCATCGAGGATGCTAAGCGCTGCAGTGAAGAAATCAGCTGCGGTATTAAAACGGAAAAAAAGCCGATTAGAACCAGTGCAAAGATGATAATAGCGCCTGCGACCCCGATTATGCGCTTTTGGCGGTCGGAAATATGCGCATTTTTCAGCCATTTGCATTCAATGATGCGCCGCATCGGAACCATGATGAACGCAATCGCGAAACCCCATAAAAATGGTGCCATAGCCACTATTGCTTTAGCGGATAAAGACAGAATCATTCCCCATTTGTAGAACAGAAAAACAACGCAGCATATAACGGTACCGCTGATCACATATACGCGGATCTGCTCCCGGCTTTCTTCTTTCACATTCATCTTCATGGCTTGATTATACATGATATGAATTGACATCTGCATGCTTCAATGCAACAATAAATTTGTCTTTTATCAAGAATGGGACAAGAGAGTCAGCTCATTGGTCCCATACCAACCTGCCTGTGCGGTAAGGTGGTACTGCTGACACCGATAAAGAAAGAGAAATAAAAATCGCTCTTTCTAATCTTGTTGAAAAGACGGAAAGGAAGGAGCTTTTTTATATGGAACATTATTTTTTTACATCTGAATCTGTAACCAGCGGGCATCCGGACAAACTCTGCGATTTGATCGCCGACTCCATTCTTGATGAGGCGCTGCGTCAAGATTCACATGCCCATATGGCTGTCGAAGCAACCATTAAAGATGATCTGCTTTTGATCTATGGCGAGGCCGGCACCTCGGCTGTCATTGATTATGTTGCGATTGCCAAAGATGTATTGCGAAACGTCGGCTATACTGAAAACTATCATGTTCTAACCAAAATCACGGATCAATCTGCCGAAATCAATCGTGCTGTTACACAGAGAAAACCGGCGGCTGGCGATCAGGGGATTATGTTCGGTTATGCGGATGATGAAACTGAAAACCTGATGCCCTTTGCCATTGACTGTGCGCATGCTCTGGCGAAAAAATTGGAAGAAGTTCGCCGCAAAACACCTTTTTTACGACCCGATGGAAAGACACAGGTCACAGCCGAGTATGATAGCGGTAAACTCAAACGCGTCGATACCGTTGTTCTTTCCACCCAGCACACTGCTGACATCGCCCAAGACCAACTCTATGATTTCATCATGGAAAATGTCATCCGCCCGACAATCGACCCCAAGCTTCTGGATGGCGGGACAAAATATTTCATTAACCCCTCCGGTTCCTTTATTGTCGGCGGTCCTCAGGGCGATTCGGGAACCACCGGCCGTAAAATTGTCGTCGATTCTTATGGAGGCTATGCCCCGATCGGCGGCGGCTGTTTTTCCTCCAAAGATCCGACTAAAGTGGATCGTTCGGCCGCCTATTATGCACGCTATGTATGCCGCAATGTTGTCGCCAATCATTTAGCCCATAAATGTCAATTGGAACTGGCCTATGCGATCGGCCAATCGGAACCGACCAGCATCAATGTCAAAACATTTCACACCGGTATTTATGACGAAGAAAAATTGCTGTGCATCATTTTGAAAAACTTTGATTTTTCTGTTGCCAATATGATTGAAGAATTGCAATTATGTCGCCCTATTTATGCTTCAACAGTAAACTACGGTCATTTTGGAAAACCCAATCTGCCTTGGGAAGCATTTAAAAAAATCATCATCTGACCGTTATTCAAAAGCATTTTCTCTCTTTTTTAATCATCCAAAGCCTGCTGAGAAGGAAAAGCTTTATTCTTTTAGACAATCTTTTTCACGTGAACACATTTTCGCAAGAGTGCTTTAAAGCCGCATTGAATCATCTCTTGTTTGTTTTGCGAGTTTTAAAACTTTTACCACGCTTGAATCCTTTTATCACGTTTGAATCTGAACTCCTGCATATACATATATGTTTTGAAATCATCGTGAAAAAAATTGACACTGAAATGTAGACAATGTATACTTTTTTTGTAGACAGTGTATACTTTGCGGAGGTGCAATGAAACGTCATACGCCAGAGCTTAAGGAACAACTCATTCAGGCCGGTATCAAAGAAATCAGGAAACATGGAATTGATCAACTGTCTCTTCGAACCATAGCTAAATCCTGTGGTGTCACGCATGGCACGCCCTATCGCCATTTTGAAAACAAGGAAACCTATCTGAAAGTTGTTCTAAAACGCCTTTCTGTTTTTCTGAATCATGAATTGATGCGCAAAATCATCACGACTGTATCGGCTAAAGATCAATTGACGCAAATGGGATTTAATCTGATTCATTTTGCGAAAAGCTATCCTTATTATTTTGAAGCGCTTTTTATCAAGTTCCCTTTTAAATATGTGCAAATAACCAAAGAAACAATTGCTCCGGTTTCTGAGCTGCCGGTATTCAGCGCGTTTAAACGCATGATATTTGAACTTCGCAAGGAAGAAGCCTTTTGCAACAGCGAAGCGGAAACATTAATTCATTTTTGGAGCTTTGCTTCAGGGCTGGCCATCATCTCAAAGAGTACAATCGGAAAAGATATGGATGACAACGCTCTGCACGCGATGATCAAGCATATGCTTGATATCTACATTAAAGGAGAACATCAGTCATGAACGTACTTATTATTTATGCACATCCGCACTGCCAAAGTTTCAGTGAAGCTATTCTCAAGAAAGTCCAAGCCGGTCTTTCTAAAGTACACACCGTTACCTTACTGGATTTATATGCCGAACAGTTTGATCCTGTATTGCGCTTTGACAAAGGCAATAAAACACAAACGTTATCAAAGAATGCTGAAATCGAGAAATATCGTACTTTAGTCGCACAAGCGGATCATATGATCTTCATCTTTCCGATATGGTGGAGTGGCATGCCCGCCATGTTAAAAGGCTTTATGGATCGCATATTTGCTAAAGGCTTTGCATATTCTTATAAAAAGGTCGGACTTGAAGGACACCTGCAAGGAAAATCGGCTTGGATTATCGCAACCCATAATACGCCTTCTTTAGCGATGCCGTTTGTTCAAGATTATGGTAAGGTTCTGAAAAAGCAGATTTTAAAGCCCTGTGGAATTGCTCCTGTTAAACTTACAAGACTGGCAAATACCGAAAAAATAACAGATGAAAAGCGAGAGCATTTTTTAGAAGAAATCAGGCACATCGCTTGTCATCTATAAGAAAACCGTCAATATCATCACCGCATTCTTTTTCTTGTGCTTTTTTGATAACTTTTCAAGACATGGTAACAAGGCTTACGCCCCGTTTCTTGCTTTCCTCCATTCAGCATCGCCCATGATGATTATTTATACTTCCTTATGCAATCCTTTTTTACAAACAAAAAAAGAATTAAGAAGTACAAATTTCACTACATGTTCTTCTTAATTCTATCGCTCCACATTCTGCTCTCTTAGGCCTGTTGTTCCTTTTCCAGGACCGCATGACAACGCGGACAAAGCCCATGTTCATCTCCGTTTTCCGTATAATTCCAGCACCGCGGACATTTAGTCCCCCGTGCATGTGATACAACCACCCGACAGTCCTGATCTTCCACAAATGAAACCTGCGAAACGATAAACCAGCCCGGCAGCGCATCTTGAATCGTGCCCTTCAGCAGATTCTCATCCGCTTTCGTACAATGAATTTCAAGCGCTGCTTCTTGCGAGCTGTGCACGATGTCCGCATTCCGGGCATCTTCTATCGCTTTGCTCGCTATGGAACGAATGGTCAATAGTCGTGCAAACGTCGATTGCAGTTCTTTGGCATCCGCATACAATTCAGCCTTTGGAAATTCCGTATAATGCACGCTCTTAGCGCAATTATCATTGAAATGAAGCCACACTTCCTCCATCGTATATACAAGAAAAGGCGCCCATAGCCGAACCAGCTTGGCAATGGTAATCCAATATACGCTCTGTACCTGTCGACGGCGCGGATGATCAAGCGTATTACAATATAAAATATCCTTTGTATAATCCAGATAATAAGCACTCAACGTGTTGACCATAAAATTCATCATCGTTTTTGAAGCGGACACATAATCGTAGGCAAGCACGTCCTTTTGTACCTCCGCAACGAGCGCATCCAACATGGTCAGAATGTAACGATCTTCTTTCAAAAGATCATCATATGCCAATAAATCCTTCTGCGGATTAAAATCCGACGCATGGACATTGCCCAATAAGAAACGGAAAGTATTGCGAATTTTACGATACTGTTCCCGCACCTGCTTGATATTCTCCGCACCCAGCTTGAGATCTGCCTTAAAGTCTGATGTCATCGCCCAAAGACGGAAAACATCCGCTCCATTCTGATTAATAATATCCATCGGGTCAATCACATTCCCCACTGATTTGGACATCTTCTCGCCCTTGGCATCAACAACATAGCCATGTGAAAGAACCTCTTTATAAGGGCTGCCGCCTTTCACTGCCGTAGCGATGACCAACGAGCTGTTAAACCATCCACGATATTGATCCGAGCCTTCAAAATAAAGATCGCAAGGATAAGAAAGACCGCGCGCTTCCAATTCCATCCAGCTGGAACCGGAATCAAACCAGACATCCATGATATCTTTTTCTTTTGTAAAAATACCGTTTGGTGAAGCGTCATTTGTATAACCCTGCGGCAGCAGTTCTTTCGCATCACGCTCAAACCAGACATTGGAGCCAAATGTACCAAACAGCTCTGCCACATATGCAAATACTTCCTTTTCCATGATCGGCGTACCATCTTCGCAGTAGAAAATCGGAATCGGAACACCCCATAACCGCTGCCTGGAAATACACCAGTCCCCACGATCCTGAATCATGTTATGCATGCGCACCTGACCCCACTCGTTATGCCAAAGAATCTCATGATCAATTTGCTTCAGTACCTTGCCACGTACACGGTCAATGGAACAAAACCATTGCTTTACTGCCCGAAAAATCACTTTCTGTTTTAAACGATCATCATGCGGATAACTATGCGTAATATTCTCCACCGCTAGCAGGCAGCCTTTCTCTTTCATGTCATGGATGATCGCTTTTGAACAATCTTCAAAAAACATTCCGACATATGATCCGGCTTCCTCATTCATCATTCCTCTAGCATCCACCGTGCAGATCGGATCAATTCCATACTGTTTTAAAACCAGATAGTCATCCATACCGTGTCCGCCTGCCGTATGCACAACGCCCGTTCCATCCGCATCCGTTACATGCGAGCCGACAATGACCGGACACGTCTTATTTAAGACAACATGATGATATGTTATTCCTTCCAGCTGTTTTCCACTGAAGGTGCGTAAAAGGCCCTGATTTGTTAAACCGAATTTTGCCAATAAGGGGTCGATAAATTTTTCCAGGAAAATCAATTTTCCTTTTTCCGTCTGCACTTCAGCATAGATCAGATCCGCATGCAGAGATACCGCCTGATTAGCCGGAATCGTCCATGGCGTCGTCGTCCAGATGACAAAATAATCTTCATCTGACAAGAGTCCCTTACCATCCGCGACCTGAAAGGCCAGATAGATCGTCGCGTCCTGAACATCTTTATAAATGATTTCCGAATCGGCAACTGCCGTTTCATTAAACGGTGACCAATAAACCGGCTTCAATCCCTGAAAAATCAAGCCGTCCAATGCCATCTTCGCAAACGCCTGTATCTGCCGCTTTTCAAAATCCTTATTTAAAGTGATATAGGGATGATCGTAATCCGCCATCTGCCCTAACCGCTTTTCCGTTTCCATTTGCCGAATAATTTGCTGGTGCGCGTAATCTGCACACTTGCGGCGAAACTCTGCAGCAGACATTGCTTTACGATCCACGCCCAGCTTCTGAATGGCATTCTCAATCGGCAAGCCATGCGTATCCCAACCCGGAAAATAAGGCGTATAGCAGCCGCTCATGGCATGCGTTCGATTGATAAAATCCTTAATGCAGCGATTCATTGCCGTGCCTGCATGCAGATTCCCGTTAGCATATGGCGGCCCGTCATGCAATACAAAAGCTCTCTGCCCTTTATGATGCAATAAAACATTCTGGAAATGTTGGTCTTCTTCCCATCGTTTTAAAATTTCCGGCTCTTTTCGATTCAGATTTCCTCGCATTTCAAAATCTGTAACCGGCATATGAAGCGTGTTTTTATAATCCGTTGCCATACTTTTTTCCTCTTTCTCTATCTGAAAAGGCATCCTGTCTAAGGACGCCTTTTGCGCGGTACCACCTGACTTCATCCTTCCTTTTCGGAAAGCTGCTCTTATCTGCACGTTAACGCCGCACATACGTATGCTCACAAGGTGATGTCGTCCTCGCCTTCCTGTTCTGCTCACACCGACCGCAGACTCTCTTCACAGGTTAACGATGCGCCCGTCCTTGCTCAACGCATCTTTTTTTCCGCTTCCTCAAGCCAACGCAGATCCGGCATTTTAGGAAGTTCAAACATACTCAGTTTTTGTAACAGATCCTCCAGC
>CAUTVM010000049.1:0-12816 GCA_963541855.1 uncultured Erysipelotrichaceae bacterium | reverse complement strand
TGAGTCTGCTCCGGAGAATGTTTGAGAGCTATGTGAATTTTGCTGGTAGCAAAGCCAATCGGGTTCTTCCCCAATCGACAGATTGGTTTGAGAGCTATGTGAATTTTGCTGGTAGCAAAGCTCAAAACACGAATAAATACTAAATAATACCGTTTGAGAGCTATGTGAATTTTGCTGGTAGCAAAGCTTATGTATCCTGAGTCTGCTCCGGAGAATGTTTGAGAGCTATGTGAATTTTGCTGGTAGCAAAGCAGGTGTGATAAAGCGAAAGTGATCAGTATTGTTTGAGAGCTATGTGAATTTTGCTGGTAGCAAAGCCGATGGCACCTGCATTCAGTGCGGCTTTGGGTTTGAGAGCTATGTGAATTTTGCCGATAACAAAGCCTATGGAAAGGACAAAGCAGTTAGAGCATTGATTAAGTTCTATTTCAAGATTGTATGCATAATTTGAAAAGACTATCTGATGATTCCAAAAGTATAAAAATTTTAGCTATAAAAATTTTACCTGCAAAATTCTAAGAACGGTAATTTAAAGGTACTATGCTAAAATGGATGAGCGCAGGAGGTTGTACAATGAAGGAAGAAATCATAAAAGTCCTTGCTGGGAATCTGCAGATTACCGTTGCACAGGTGCAGGCTGTACTGGCCATGCTGGAAGAAGGAAATACGGTACCGTTTATTGCGCGTTATCGGAAAGAACATACCGGCGGACTGGATGAAGAACAGATTCTCACGATTGAGAAACAATATCAATATCAGCTTTCTTTGGCAGAGCGTAAGGAAGCGGTGCTGGCACTCATTGAACAGCAAGGGAAGCTGACGGATGAGATTAAGGATGCCATCCATGCGGCGGAAAAGCTTTCTCAGGTTGAAGATTTATATAAGCCATATAAGCAGAAGAAAAAGACCAGAGCTGCCGTAGCCATAAAAAATGGCCTCCAGCCTTTAGCGGATTGGATGCTCGCCTTACCGGAAAAAGGAAATCTTGCAGAAGAAGCGGCGCGATATATCAATGAAAATGTTGCTGATGCAGCGGCAGCCATTCAGGGCGCGAAAGATATTATCGCTGAAAATGTCAGTGATCATGCCAAGCTGCGCTGGTCATTGAAAGAAACGATTGTCAAAAGCGGCGTGCTTGTTACCGGGGTGAAAAAAGACGCCAAGGACGAAAAGCATGTCTATGAGATGTATTATGATCGCACAGAGAGAATCTCGCAGATTGCAGATCATCGCATCATGGCGATGGATCGAGCGGAAAAGGAAAAAGTAATCTCGGTTTCATTTCGCTATGATACGGAAAGCCTGGAACAGGAAGCCTTTCGGACATATCTCAAGAAAACGCAGTCGGTTTGTGACGCGGAGGTAAAGGCGGCAATTACGGATGGACTGGAGAGGCTTTTGCTGCCGTCGATTGAAAATGAAATACGTTCGGATTTATCACAACGGGCACACGAGAGCTCTATTGAAATTTTTGCTAAAAATCTGGAACAGCTGCTGTCTCAACCCGCCTTAAAGGGCCGCGTGGTGCTGGGGTTTGATCCGGGTTACTATAACGGTTGCAAATTGGCGGTAATTGATGAAACGGGGAAGTTGCTGACGGCGGATAAAATCTATCCGTTCAAAGGAAATAAAGTCAATGCCGAAACCATTGCTGCTTCCAAACGTAAATTGCTGAGTTTGCTCAATCAGTGGCATGTGCAGACAATTGCGATCGGAAATGGAACGGCTTCGCGAGAATCGGAGCGTCTGTGCGCAGAGGTGATTCAGGAAAATCATTTAACGGCAACCTATGTCATTGTTTCAGAAGCTGGCGCTTCGGTTTGGTCCGCACAAGAAGAGGCGCGCAGAGAGTTTCCGAATCTTGCCATTGAAGAAAGGAGTGCGGTTTCCATTGCCCGGCGGCTGTTGGATCCGTTGCCGGAATTGATTAAGATCGATCCGCGATCAATCGGTGTCGGGCAATATCAGCATGACCTTCCGCAGAAAGCATTGACGGAACGTCTGGACGAGGCGGTCATGAAAGTAGTCAATCGTGTCGGAGCCGATCTGAATACGGCTTCGGTGGATCTTTTGAAACATATTTCAGGTTTAAATGCCGGCATTGCTAAAGAGATCGTCAACTATCGCAATGAAAATGGCCGCTTTATCAATCGCCTGCAATTGTTGAATGTCAAAAAACTGGGACCGAAAGCTTTTACACAATGCGCGGGTTTTCTGCGAATTATTGATGGCGAAGAGCCGTTGGATGAAACGTCTATTCACCCGGAATCTTATGATGTTGCGCGTGAAGTCATGCGTGTATGCGGCATCAAAGAACTTGGGCAGGAGGACATTCAGTTTCCAGAAGAGGCGCTGATGAATCTGTCCGTTGACGCATACACATTAAAAGATATCGAGGATTCCATCCGGCAGCCATTGCGCGATTATCGTGATCAGTTTGCGGCCCCGATTCTAAAATCAAATGTTTTGGAAATGAGCGATTTGCACAAAGGAGATGAGCTGGACGGCACGGTGCGTAATGTTGTCGCTTTTGGCGCATTTGTGGATATCGGACTTCATGAAGACGGGCTGATACATATTTCACATATGTCGATGCATCATATCACGCATCCCGATGAAGTTCTCAGTGTAGGCGATATTGTACATGTGTGGGTCTATGATATAGATGAAACAAAAGGCCGTGTCGCATTGAGCCTGTTGAAACCGGAGCAAATTGAAGCACGCGATGCGGCGTGGAAAAATCGTAAGCGTACAAGTCGGCATACCGCGCAAAAACCGCGTCCTAAAAAGCCGGACATGGAAGAAGCGACGGCGGCGTTATTAGCTCGTTTCGGATCAAAGCATTAAAAATTAAAAAAGCAGTTCGTTAGCAGACATAAAAAAGATGAAATTATAAATGAGGCTTCACTCTAAGAGGGTGAAGCCTTGCAATTTATGCAGATCATTCTGCGAAAGGGAATGCGAACCGGGCACAAATCATCGTGGATCATACGGAGTGACGCGGTTTTTCAGCATACTGAAAGTCTGATCAAAACATAAGTATCAAAAGACATACAAAGGGATATATTTGTATGAAACATTCATATCATGTATGCGCTTTCTGCAAGCTAAAAGTGCATATTTTCGGTTTCGATGATTTCAATAGCATGTAATTTGAATATATTGAAGACAGTTGAGCAATCGCGATGCCTCAATCACCAAAACAATGATCGAGACAGGAAGGAAAAGTTATGAAAAATATTGCTGTAATAGGAAGCAGCGGGGGAAACCTATACAGACAAGGAGGCGATAATCCGCAGAAACTTCTTTCAGAAATTCAGGTGCAGGCACAATCCGCAGGTCTAGAGATTGCCTATGTAGAATTTATCGGGACAGACAGATCAATGGACGGTATTTCTTTAGATGCGCCGGCAGCGTTATGGTCAGTACAGAACCATATATTTACATCGAGCGAAACGAAGAAACTTTCGGATGTAAATGCCGATGCCATAGAGGCCGATAAAGTTTTGGCACAGTTGATTCGGGATAAGAAGATTGATGGCTTGATTTTAATGAGTTGTGATCCGAAAAGAGTGAATCATCAATCATTGTGCGCTGCAGCGGAAACAAAAATTCCTGCTGTGGGAACCGGCGGGACTTCAATGGCAGAAACACAGAAAATGGGCGTGCATGTTATATCTGCTTCGGGAACTACCGGCACAACAAATCGAACAAGGGCAGTCGCCTTTATTTCCGCTTTGGCAAAAGAATTCAAAGTCAAATATGCACCGATTATCGGAACATCAGCGGCAGGCGTTTCCGCTTCGGCAAGGGAGGCCAATGTCTGGAAAAGAATCAATTTCCGCGGCATTATGATGGCTTCACTTCCGGGTTTTATTGCCATGGCCTTTATTCTGGCATTAAGTAAGATTCCCGGTATGCACTCTTTGGAAGATGTGTTCAATACATTAATTGATATTATACCGGTAATTGTTGCAGCCATTGCAGCCAAACAAGTATCAGGCCTTGATGAAGTAGGTATTGTAGCAGGTATTATCAGCGGTGTGCTTTCGCAGGAAGGCGGCTTGATCGGCGGCATGACGGGCGGTATTTTTGCCGGAGTTCTTTCGTATTACATCATTATGTTTTGCTTGAAACATAAAGTTCCCGGAACCACGGCAAATATTTTTGCCGGCGGCTTAGGCGGCTTAACAGCCGGTTTGATCGGAAAGTTTGCGCTTGCGCCGATATGCCTGATGCTCGGCAACGGGATCAATTGGCTGATTTCCGCAGCGACATCATACAGTCCGGTTCTTGCCGGTTTACTTGCCGGACTTCTCATATGGCCGGCGATCATCGGCGGCGTATATCATGCGGCGATTCTTCCGATTGTCATGTTGGAAATGGAATCAACAGGATATAGCTTTTTGGGGGCGATTGATATGGTCGGGCTGGTTATGGTTTCGGCCGGTATTACCTTGGCGAATGTTGCAGCACCAAAGAATAAAGCAGACAGTACTGCGGCTTTGCCGGGCTTCCTGATCAATGTATTGTTTGGCACTTTTGTAGAAGCGTCTTATCCATTTATGTTTTCCAGCAAGCTTGTATTTGGAACGGCATTAGCTTCGGCCGGCGTTGGCGGATTATTGGTGGGGTTATTGGGAGTAAAGGGAACGGCATATGTGCCTTCCGTCATGGCGCCGTTTATGGCGAATGACAGGCATGTGTTACAGATGGCAATTTGTATGATTGCCGCAATGGGAGCAGCATTTGTATTGACGGTTTTGTCTAATCGTATTGAAAAAAATAATGAAGTGGAGGAAAAGAGATGATTAGAAATGATATGGCGGTAAGAATGGCGGAAGCCAGAGCAAAAGTTCAAAATGCATTGAAACTCGGAAATGGGCATACCATTCTGTCAACGGGAATTACCGGAGATGATGCTCGTCTGGCAAGGGCGGTGACGCAGGTGGGCGTAAAGATGCTGGAGCCTAATCATCCGGCGGTGGCCCTAGCACGCGGATATAAAGGCGTCACTAAGATGGATGATGCCGAAATGCTGCGCTATGAAATTACGGTAGATCAGATGGCACAGGTGACTAGAGGCGTGCGCGCCGTTACACCGGCAGATACTTATATCACGGTTGGTATTCCGGGCGGATTTACGGAAAGAATTCCGATGCCGTTAACAGATGATGATTTCATCAAGATGGCGGCAGCCGGAGCAGATGGCCTGCATTGTCATAAGACGTGCCTTGAAGATCTGAAAGATTTTGTGTCCATGGCGCATCACTATGGCCTGCTTGTTGACGGCTATATCGGCATGAGTACGGATAAACATAAATTCGGTGTCTTTGCGGATGATATTGAAGCGGTAAAGACCGTTGCCGGACAGATGGAAGAAATTGGCGTTGATATGATCGGCATGATGACCGGCATGAGTTATGAAGGCGTGGAGGCTGGGAAAATTCCACAGATCATTCATGATCGTCTTTGTGCATTGGTGGAAACGGTTCATGTGCCTACGCTTGCCGAAGGCGGAATCAATATAGACAATTTCCGGGCCTTTAAGGATACGGGTGTAAATATTCTTGTGATCGGTACTGCATTTGACCATATGGTTGAACAGGCGGCTCAAAGCAAGGCGAAAGAATTTCTGGCCGATCTGTAATTTTGCATCATCGCCATCTGTGGAAAAATTCTGCGGATGGCTTTTTTGTATTATTTAAAATATATACAGGGGCACACGATATGAAAAAGACAGAAACAGCTTTTTTGTACAGGGAGATATATCGCGATATCAAGCGCAAAATCATTGACGGTACGTACCAACAGGGAGAAATCATCGAACCTGAAAACAGATTGAAAGAAATATACCATGTCAGCCGCGACACTGTGCGTCGGGCAATGAATCTTTTGAAGCGCGAGAGATTAGTCACACGTAAAGCTTCCATCGGAACGATGGTGGCATTTCGAAAAATGGATTATGAGCCGTCCGGTTGTCATGAGTCTTTTTCAGAGAGGATGTATCGCTTAGGTTATACACCGTCTTCAGAAGTTCTTTCCATTGAAATTCTTAAGGAAATAGATCCGCATATTGCGGCAGTGATGCATTTTAAAATGGGTGAAAAAATGTATCGGATTTCCAGAATAAGGAAAGCAAACGGCAGTCCCATGGCATACGAAATTACATATGTGTTTGAAAAATATTGCCCGGATATTCAGACAATGATCACTGATCATACGTCGTTGTATGATCTTTATGAGAATCATTATCATCTGCAAATGGGGCATATCAACTTGAAATTAGAGGCGGAAACCGGGAACGCCAGAATGTTAAGGCTTTTACAGATGCATAATTCGACCGCCATCTTAAAGATATCAAGCGTCATGTTTCTGGCAAAAGGAGAACCGCTCTATTATGTGATCAGTTACCATGTTGGCAATCGTTATACCTATACGACCACTCTTCCGCGTCGTATCGGATGAGAATGGGCATCGGCGCAACAGTCATATACGGCAAATGATATATTTCATATAACCATTGCAATAATGAAAGTATTATTTTATACTAAAGCCGGCTTGAAGAAACAAAGTGGGGGAATAAAATGTTGAAAAATATAAAACGGACTATCGTGACACTGGTCGCTTTGTTCACGGGAATCGGGGTGCTTTCCGTTTATGCGGAAGGTGGTGCCGGTGATCCGGTGACTATCTCATCGGAGAATGAAGCGCAGGATGTGCATATTCACGTTGGAGATGTTTTTTCGTTTGCTTCTGATTTGGAAACTTTTACGGTTTCCGGCCCCACAGGAAATGGTGAAAAATATCGAGCTGTGTTCAAAACAGTCATCATACCGGAAGAGGGAACATATGAATTTGATCCGGATGATGATTTGGAAAATCAATCATTTACCGCCTTAGCACAAGATGCCGGATTGACCTATACGGCTGTTTATCAGGCCCAGAAATCACTGGACGATGTGACATGGGAAGATGTTGCGGATGTGACCTTTGAACGGCATATCATTGTCGACGAAGCGGAAGGAGTTCATCTGGTCAGCGATGAATCGGCAGGTGCGTCTATCGGCGTGGCCTATACATTTGGACAGGATGATCACGCTTCAATCAGCGGGCCGACGGAAAACGGCGAACAATACCGAGTAATCGTTGCTTCTATAACGACGCCGGAAGGCGGAAGCTATACATATACGGAAGGTGATACTTCCTTTACGCCTTCGGAAGCGGATCGTGGGCTTGTGTATACCATTACATATGGGGCGCAAGTCAGTACGGATGGCGGTGCGACGTGGCAAGAGGTGCCGAACGTATCGTCTGTAACCTATCTGACGGTAGAACATGTGCAGATCGGCTTGCGTGCGCCGGTTTATCCGGGTCTGTTCGCAAGCTTGAGTGTTGCTTTTGATGAGGAAACCTACACCGGCTCATTGGTATCGACGACGGTGAATATTGCCATTAACGGTACAACCACGGCGGATGACCCGTTTTATCTGGATGTTATCGTGCCGAAAGAAGGCATCTACGGAAAGGATGATGCAGATCCGAGATATCGTTTTCAAATTTCCGATTTGCCGCAGGCCCTGGATTCCTCCTTTACGGAAGATGCGAGCAATTACATTAAAACTTACAAACTCAAGCCGGGAACGGATGCTTTGGTGTATTCCATTCCGATGAAGTTAAAAATGCTTCGTTCCGGGTTAGTTACAGCCGGTACACTCTATACGGTTAAGCTTCGTATCCGGACGCTGAACGGGACAGTGATTAAAGAAACCGACAATACGACAAAGATGAAGATTGAAAAGCCAATTGCGATTCGCAGCGTACTCGGCACTTGGAATTTCGGTCTGGATACGGACAGCCCCTATTTGGACGCTACCGGAACAGCACTTAAAACAGATGTAAATTCAATTCCGGATGTATCATTCTATACCCAAATGACTCGAAATGTTCCCTTAGATTTCAACGGCGATGAGGTTGGCATTCGTAAGATCGCTCATATTGTGGATACATATACATTGCCGGATATTACTTATGTGGATACGGCTACGCTTCCGGCCGGCTGTGTATGGAATCCTGCTACACATACTATGACCTGTACAGTGGATGACAGCACGTCGTGGAGCAGTGTCATTCCCTTTAAAATCAAATTGCCGGGAGCAGTTATCAATCAAAATTACCCGGTGGAGGTAAAACGAGAATATCAGTTTTCTGATCCTTCGGAAAATTTCTCTTTTACGTTTCATCAGGATATACGATATACCATCTCCAATTATTATTATTATTATGATTTATCCGGTTACCGAAGCCAGACAGGCCATGTTCGGTTGAACACGCCATCAGACAATCATGTTGATAATCTGATTGACTGGAATTCAAATCCTTATGTGGAAACAGGCTTTTATCGTACTTTACGGACGAATGATCCTAATCCTGTAAGTCATCTGACGCAGCTTTCACTGAACGGAATGCAAATTGAAGATACACAACGAGATGAAAACCTTTTATATGACAGCATCATTCTGAATCCAAATAGCGAATCCAAGCCGACCGGTTTTCACGGAACATTCAGTGTGATCGGTACAAAAGCGGACGGTACCTTGGTAACCATTGCCCAGAATGTTGCTTATCCAAGCGGAAGCAGCACGGTAATTTCGATCACAGATGATTTTAAGAGCGTGACGGTCGTTCCTTCTGCCGATGCTTATTTGGATACGTTTTTAGAAAAAGAAATCAAAAATTATGCACGTTGTACGATGCGCTTTTCCTTTAAGTTTAAACCCGGCTTGGATCCAAATGAGGTCTATGTTTTTAAAGGAAATTTGATTGAACGGGTGCCGTCTTCTGTTAGTGATCGCGTAATTTTTACCGATTATGGCCGCTCCTATAGTAGCCAGTATTGGGACCATCCGGAAACAGAAAAAAAAGAATATCCGTATGCGTTTCATTACCACAGTATTCCGACACGAACAGATTTCTATGGATATGGCATTCATAATCCATATGAAAACGGTACTATCACCGGTAATGTAGATGCCGCCGTGGTTGGTGATACGTTTACCTTTACAACGCCATTTAATCTCAAGTCTGTAGAAGCGTCCAAAACTGTCAAAAACGGCACTTTAAAAGTAAGATTGCCGATCGGCTTTGATCTTGTACCCGGAAGCGAATCCCTGACTCTTGGATCGGGAAATCACTTTACCAAATCGGCAGCGGAAATCATTGCCTCCAAAAGCGGCCCTTTGACCGATGCGGACGGCGCTCCCTATTATCTATATACGGTGGGAGATGTTGACAATCTGGTAGACACAGGTCCTCTTCTCAAATTTCAGGCAACTGCAAAAATGAACACGCTGGATCCTTCATTGTTTGAGTATAGCGGCTCAAGTATAAGCGTATTGTTGAAGTTTGATGATAGTACGACTGCACAATGTGAAGAAAGAACAACGAATGACACTTCCTATTCAGACCCATTTTATAAGATTCACAATTTTCATCAGTGGGTCACCAATCAGTATGTAATTCAGGCAACAAAAAAGGACGTTGCTTATCAGATTAGACCGGTAGCATCTTTCGCAATAAAAGCGGTATCTAATAATATTCAGACATGGACGAGGCGAGTAACGAATTCGGGATTTGATTATTACAACGATGTGATCGATGTTGAAACGGTGATTGCCACCGACAAAGGAGCGCAGGAATCATTCTCTACAGGCAAAGTCACATTTACAATTCCAAGCGGATTTGAAATTATTCCCGGCAGTGAAGTGCTTGTGGATAACAATGGGAATTTCATCAGTGACAAGAGCCTGACGGATATCGTCAATTCCCGGACAGGTATGACTTATGATTTTGGACATGCATCCGTAGCGGCCGGCAGAAACTGGAATCTGACCTTAAAATTTAAATTAAAAGTTACCGTGGATGCACTTCCGGGGACTCGATATTTTGATATGAAAGCAGGATTCATAAATTCATTCGGAAGCAGGGCGTATCATTATGAAAAACTGGGCTCGGAATATCGTCGCCTTAATTACGTGCCGACAAACGGGTTCTACAACATGTTGACGGGATATGATACAACAGATAAATCCTATGCGGCATATGGCGAAGGGAAAATAAAATATGAATATACAATCGGCAACTATACCGGCTCTGAGGCGCAGAACGTATCAATCATTGATTATCTTCCGGATTTAGGCGATTTTAACGGAACCGGCAGCGATCGTAATTCGCAATTACGACCCATATTGAATTCTGTATCCTGCATTTCGGGATATACGGTATATTATTCTTATGATGCGCCTTCGCCCGGTATGACAGTTGCCGGATATGACGCCGTCGCCAGATGGATCTCATGGGTACCTAATGATCGTAAGAAAGATGTAAAGGCAATTAAGATCGCGTCTGCCCTTCCTACTTCTAAGGTTCCGGTGAACTTTATGGGGACAATTGCAACGATGTACATGTCATTGCCGGGAACGTTGCAGGAGTCGATGGATCATGATAATGGGAAGTTGTTTCATAACAGCTTTTCCGTTAAATATCAAACAGGTTCTTTGACTACCAATTACGTTGACTCCAATATCAAAACGTATGAAGTCAGCAACATGCGGATTACCGGGAAAATCTTTGTGGATATGAATCGCAACGGTATTTATGATGCCGGAGATACGAATTTCAATGGATACATTTACGGAAAAATATATAAAGACGGTATTGAAGTAGCCTCAGATATTTCAAGCAGCTATTACGATATACATACCGGGATTTATACGCAAAAATTCCACGACTATATGACCGGCAATGATGGAAACTATTATCTGCAATTGAATTCGATTCCACCCGGTTATTCATTATGCCCTTACGGCCCGGGTGACAATCAATCCAATATTCAGGCGGGTACTTTGCGCTCTCCGATATTTAACTTAAGTCGCAACGGGACAAAAGAAGCCAATGTGAATATCGGCCTTCAATATAACGGATATACCATTAAATATGATTTGAACGGTGGCCATATGCGCGGCAGTACCGACACGTTCTTCACGCAGTTGGCGATGCCCGGAGACAATGTTCAATTGGCAAATGCCAATACGCCTTCTTACTTGTATCCATATCATTTTTCAAAAGCGGTGTGGAATACAATGCCGGACGGAACCGGCACATCATATACATCCGCGCAGACGGTGAACGGCGGGTTGTCTTCCGTCGGTGATACGACGGTGACGCTGTATCTACAATGGCGAAAGGTTGACAGTTATACGGTTCGCTATGACCGCTCCGGACCGGATTCGATTATTACCGGCACCATGCCGGACGACACGGTAATACCGGGTAATTCCTATACGGTCAGACACAATGCCTTTGTGAATTCAGGCGGTACATTCGAAGGCTGGAATAAGAAACAAAACGGTGACGGAGAATCATTCTATGAAGGCCAGCAGGTGGCGGCTATGTGGGATGGCGATCCATGGATAGACAATGGAAACGGCTATTTCCAGGCCCGGCCCGAGCCTGTTGTCATTACGCTATATGCGCAATGGAACCAGACGCTGTATACATTTAAATCAGATGACACTTTGCCATCCGGCCAATGGAATTTTGCAAAAGAAAATCCGGAGCATCCGATTGATCCGGATTATGATCCATCTAAACATCATCCATGGAATTATGTAGCAGTAGCTCCGGTAGCGGGCGTTCATTTCGCTATTTACAAATATGAAGCGGACGGCAGTAAGGGTGCACTTGTCAGCAGCGCCAATTCTCGAGCGAACGGTGAACTTTATTTCCCAAATATGAAACCGGGTAAGTACTATCTGAGCGAGTCCAATGTGCCTTCAACATACCTTGCACCGAACACGGATTCGATTATTACGGTCACCGTCGATCAATTTACCGGAGATCTGAAGCTGGAAACAGTAGATCCGGTAGATACACACGCATCACGACCGTTGCAGACGGATGAGTATGACTTTTATGCGAAGTCATTAACCCACTTCCTGAAGAATAAGCAGGCGCGTTATCGGAATTACACATTGACTACTCGCGTAGCGGATGAAAATGTGGAATATGCTTCAATTAATCAAAATTTCCGTTACCGTCTTACTTTCTTGGATGATTCTTTTGCTCCATTGGCAAATATGACGATCAACTATACCGGCGGTCAGATCAGTGTACCCGGCGCCTTGCCGGCACCGGCAAATGGCAGTATCACGACCGATGAACACGGTGTCGCCTATATTACTTTAAAACATGGTCAATCGATCAAATTCCTTCATGTTCCGGGAGATTCAAAGATCAGTGCTTTCTTGGCGACCGAAGGCGGCGACGTACATACGCAGATTGATAACGGTGGGTTCGCATTTACACCTTCCCGCTCAGTTACGATTAATCTGGAAGGAACCGGTAATGATAAAACGGTAGACTTCAAAATCTTGAACTTTGTGCCGGTACCAATGGGAATCAAGGAACAAAACACAAAAGTCTATATGATGCTTGGCGCAATTATGGCGGCCTTGCTGTATATGCTCACTATGCTCAGGAATCAAAGAAAGCGCAGGCATAGGCGAGTATGAGAGCGCTGCGAAAGGGGGTAGGAAACCCGCCATAGAAAAATCCGAAGCAAAACCATAGAATATATGATAAAGAAAGAGAAAGAAAAGAGGAGAAAAGAAATGGGAAAGAAGAGAAACATAGGGATATCCCTGATGGCCGCAGTAGCCATGATGTTAGCGATGCCAAATGTCATTCATGCAGCACCCCCGACATCAACGGGAACGGAAGCCAATCCCGCACATGCAACGATCAATAAGCATCTGT
>CAUTVM010000048.1:0-12937 GCA_963541855.1 uncultured Erysipelotrichaceae bacterium | reverse complement strand
CGATGATCTTTAATCAGGGACATTATACCCCCCCCCCGTATGCGCGCGGGAAGAGAAATCCTCTGTATGAAAGCGGTTGCGCTTTGTTTTCATGAAAATGATGTAATATGAAAAAACGGGTCATGCACATGCAGCCCGTTCTTTTTTTACAACTCTTAAAACAACAGACGATGCCTGCTGTTCTAAACCAGACGATCAAACAAACGATATAACTGCTTACGTGAAGGCTGAGGACGATTCAGCGCCTCTTCAATCGGCATGGCCGTAATCTGATTATCAATAATCCCGACACACTGACCCCCAATGCCCTCCATTAAAAGATCAACCGCCTTCTGCCCCATGCGGCAAGCCAGCATACGATCCGACGGCGACGGTGAGCCGCCACGCTGAATATGCCCCAATACCGTTGCCCGCGCACTGAAACCCGTATTCTGCGACACCTTCCTTGCCAGCATGTCCACATCCGCTATTTTTTCGGAAATGATGACAATCGCATGATTCTTATGAACCGCCTCTTCCAGATAACGCAAACGCTCCAACACTTCCTGCTCGTCATACCCCGTCTCCGGCGTAATGACTAACTCCGCCCCACAGCTGATCGCCGTATACAAAGCCAAGTCCCCGCAATGATTGCCCATGACTTCCACAATCGAACAACGATGATGTGAACTGGAAGTATCACGCAATTTATCCACACACTCCACACATGTCTCCAAAGCCGTGTCAAACCCGATCGTAAAATCCGTTCCCGCAATATCATTATCAATCGTCCCCGGTAAGCCGATACAATTGATTCCCCGCTGCGTCATGCTCAAAGCGCCGCGATAACTGCCATCCCCGCCAATGACAACCAACGCATCAATGCCCGCCTCCTTCATATGATCCATGCACTGCAGCAAGACTGCCTCCTCATGAAACTCCGGCAGACGCGCCGAACCAAGCAACGTTCCCCCGCGACTTAAAGAATCCGATACCGACGTTCTGCTTAAAGGCTCAAAGCGCTTCTCCAATAAACCCCGATATCCATCATGAACACCGATCACCTCAATCCCGTTATTCAAGGCCACCCGCGTTACCGAACGAATAGCCGCATTCATGCCCGGCGCATCCCCGCCGGATGTCAAAACACCGATTTTACGAATCATACATCCTCCTGTTCAAATAAATTTCGACGATCATCATGCGCCACAAAAATCGGCCTGCATAAGGCCCGAATCCGCTCCATGACCCGCGCACACTGCAAGCGATCTTCCCCTTTATAGGTATGCAGAAAATGATTTTCCAACGCCCGAAAGTCCGCATTGGACGTCATCCATGTCATCCTTTCATCCTGCATACGCCGATCCAGAATGGCCAACAAAACCGCCCGATTCCGATCATTGACCTCTTCCGCACCGATATCATCCAAAACCAGCAGATCCGCAAAGAGCAGCCGATCCAGCTCTTCTTTATATTCCCCACTGCGAAACTCATTATTCAACCGCTCGCAATACGACGGATAATGCACAAACGCCACCCGGCCCTTTCGCAAAGCCACATAATTCGCCACACACGCACCAAGATACGTCTTTCCGGCACCCATGGGCCCATATAAAAGACATCCCTGCTTCTTCCTGCAACATGTTAACGTCTCCTGTACGGCGCGAACATAGTCATCCGGCTCCCCCTGCAGATTGATCACTTCAAAGCGCGCCTGCAACAAGGCATCCCCCATATCCGCTACCGTATATTGACGCCGATGATGCTCAAGTTTCATCTGCTTTACCTGATAGGGGCAAGCCTCCACAACCTCCTGCAAAAAGCCAGCATAACGCAGCCCGCCACGATAGCCCTTTTCCTTCTGCCGACATGCATTTAATCCCTTGCACCCGCGACATTTTTCAATTCCTTTAAGCCATGTAAGCAATTGATATGTATTCTTCTCCAAAACCTCATCCGAAAACTGTAATTTCCTCTGCAATTTTTGTATTTCCGGATTCATTCGCAACTCAGCGACCATCTTTTTCCGATCTTCTTTTTGCGCAGAAGACAACGATCCCACATGCAATTTCAACGGCTCCATATCTCTTCCCCCGTCTCCTGAAGCGCCTTCTGCAATTGTTTGCGCTCCGTAACACTAACCTGTTTGACCGACTTCGCCTCTTTCTTTTGCAGATAAGCGGGAAGAACATCCACCCGCCCCCGCGCCGTTTTCTTCAAACCTTTTGCCGCTTTCTTCTGCGCCGCCTTACGATCACTGATTCCTTCACGCGCCCATTCGCCTGCGACCATATCAACAAAACTGCTCACCAGCTTGTTATCCGATACTTTAAGAATATATTCCACCATGACATTGATGACCTCATTGCTGAAATGCATATCCATTGCCAGATGCTCCAACAATTTCCGATCCACATAGGGCACGTTGGCGCCATGCATCCGGGATTGCAAAAAAGACAACGGTGACATGGCATAAATATCTCCCGTTATTTCTGTTGACGGATTTTCTTTCGCACAAAGCACCTTCAACTTTTCCAGATTCAAGCTCTGTTTTGCAAGATCTACCGCCTTGCCGACTAACAGATGCATCCGCTCCGCAGATATGCCGTAAACCGTGGCCAGCCGGCCGATTTGATATAGATTTTCCCTTGTCCGCAAGGCAATCGGAAAAACCAGCGCCGTCGTAATCGCAAAAAAATGCTCATAATCAAAGGCCACCGTGTCCGGTTCCGCACGAAACACATAATTCGGCTTCGTTAACGGTCTTTCCATTGGCATCGTACCACGATAAACAACCGGATGCGTCACTTCCCGATAGCCGCTCAACGAAACGGCATCCGCATACATCATTTCCGTTGCACAAGCTTCCTTTTCCCCGACTTCCTTTTGATAAAGCCCATAAAATGATGCCGACTGCAAAAACGCTTCCGTCGATAACGGCATCTTTAAGACATATACATACCGTCCCTGCCGCTCATATGTCTTTAGCAACAAATACTCTTCCAAACGATTCCGCGCCTTTTCCAAGTCCATAAGCGTACAGCCCAGCAAAGAAAGAAGACGCCGATGTCCGTAGGCAAGCGCATTTCCTCTGCTTTCCGCAAACAAGACCATATATAACGCCAGCCCGTCCGCTTTAATCAACGGCAGATAGAGCTGTGCAAGAGAAGAAAGACCATCCGCACTTAAGCCGGATACGCATTTTACACGATAGGTATCTTCAACATTCAGTTCCATCAATACCCCCCTCTTTGTAACCAGGATGACAACTGCCGATCCAATGCCGTCACACTGCCATCATTATGAAAGACATCATCCGCTTTTGCAATCTGCATTGCCCCATCTATCTGCGATGAAAAGCGAGCCTGCGCCTCTTCTTTTGTATATCCTCTGTCCTCCATTAACCGCTGCAAAGCATGCCGCTTTGTACATGTCACCACGATGACCGCATCCACTTCCTTTTCCCAGCCGCTTTCAAACAACAGCGGAACTTCGGCAAAAGCAAGCACATCCCCCTGATGCCGATTAAAAAAAGCCCGCAGCCCCTCCAATACAAACGGATGAATCGTCCGATTGACAAATTCCCGCTCCGCCTCATCCGCAAAAATCACGGAAGCCAGCTTTTTCGGCACGATTTCCGCATGCTCATTCAAAATTCCGCACCCAAAATGCCGCCTAAGCGCCTCATAACAGACATGCCCCTTCTGTAATGCAAGCCGCCCATAGGCATCCGCATTAAAAACCGCATATCCCCTTCTGCGCAACAAAATTGCAAGCGTCGTCTTTCCGGCACCGATCGTTCCTGTAATGGCAACTTTTTTCATCATCTCACTTCTTATTTCTGACAATGCGGGCAATAATAGGAGCTTCGCCCGCCAATCCATTTTACCTTGACTTTCTCTTTGCATATACGGCAGGTTTTTTGCCCATGCACAAGACAATGCAACTGAAAGCGGCCGCTCACGCCAAGAGAAGAAGTATAGGAGCGAATTGTCGTACCGCCCATGGCAATCGCTTCTTTTAAAATGCTGCGCGCCTTTGTAGCCAGCATTTCCTCTTCCTGACGACTTAAGCGCGCACAACTGCGCCCGGGCCGTATTTTACACGCCGCCAAAATCTCATCCGCATAAATATTGCCGATTCCCGCCACAAACCGCTGATCCAGCAATAAGCTCTTGATCGCCTTTCGCTTCCCTTTTTTCCATTGATGGATATATTCCGCATTGAAAGAATCATCAAAAGGCTCCGGACCAAGCAAGTGAAAATGTGCCAAGTCCGTCGGCAAATCCAAAATCTCCATCCGCCCGAATTTACGTGTATCGTGATAGCGCAATTGACGACCATCATCCAGCTGAAATACAACATGCATATGCCGCGTTATCGGATCGTGTTTTGTCTGCACGTAAAACTTCCCTTCCATGCGTAAATGAACCGCCAAAAGACAATCATCCATGCCCAACAACAAATACTTTCCCCGCCGCGAAAAGGTACGAAAATGCTGCTGAAGAAGACGCGAAGCAAAGGCCTCAGGGTCGCCATCAGCAACCACCTTGGGCCAATATATATCCACCCCCGTAATCTTTCGCCCTTTGATCTGCTTTTCAAGCGTGTGGACAACCGTCTCCACTTCCGGCAATTCAGGCATGCTTATTTCGCCTCATACCAGTTTTCGCCCGTGTTGCACTCTACCGTTAAAGGAACATCCAGCTTCATCGCCTTCGTCATTCCTTCAATCACCAGCGTTTTCATCATTTCCACTTCCTCCACAGGAACGTTGAAAATCAATTCATCATGCACCTGTAAAATCATACGCGATTGCACCTTCCGTTCCGCCATCGTTTTGCTGATGTTCAGCATGGCGATCTTGATCAAATCCGCCGCACTGCCCTGAATCGGCGCATTCATGGCCGCCCGCTTGCCAAATTCACGCACCGCATGATTCGCACTGTGCACTTCCGGAATATCACGCCTGCGGCCGCAGATCGTTGTCACATATCCCTTTTCTTCACATTCCTTTACAACACCTTCCATATAGGTTTTTACACCCGGATTCTTCTCATAATACGTTTGAATGATGGCTTGCGCCTCTTGACGCGAAACACCGAGCTGTTCCGCCAGACCGAAATCAGAAATACCGTAAACAATACCGAAATTGACCGTTTTCGCCCGCCGCCGCTCCTGTTCCGTTACATCTTCGGGCCTGCTTTTCCCGAATAAATCCATCGCTGTACGTGTATGCACGTCGATATTGTTTTTAAAGGCGTCCAGCATGGAATCAATATGCGCCATGCTGGCCAGAATGCGTAATTCAATCTGATGATAGTCACTGGATAGTAATACACACCCTTTTGCCGGCAGAAAAGCCTTTCGCACCTGCTTGCCCAATTCATCCCGAACACTGATATTCTGCAAGTTGGGATCAGACGAAGACAACCTCCCCGTCTGCGTGGCGGCCTGATTAAAAATCGTATGAATACGGCCATCCGCCGCAATATATTTCTGCAGCCCTTCCGCATAGGTCGATTGAATTTTAGAAAGCTTTCGATATTCCAGCAAATAAGGAATCATCGGATGCGCCCCATACAATTTATCCAGCACTTCCGCCGACGTACTGCGCTTTTTACCGCCAAACAAACCGAGCTCATCATAAAGCACGGACGCCAGCTGTTTGGGACTGTTGATGTTAAACACATGCCCGGCCTGCGCATAGATCTTGGCCTGCACCTGTTCGATCTGTTCTTTCATGGATGCACTCATAGAAGAAAGAATCGCGCGATCACAAATCACCCCTTCTTCTTCCATGACGCCTAATACAAAAGTCAACGGCATTTCAATCTGACGATACAATTCCTCCATGCCGTATGCTTTCACCTTGTCGATCGCCTGCTGAAAGATACTGAAAACATCTTCCGCCTGCTGGCAGACATATTCTGTTTCCTGCTGCGCATCAGGCAGTTTCGGGCGCAGATTGGAACCATAGATATTTTCATACCGCAATTGATTCTGAAAACCGAATCCTTCTTTGATCTTTTCCAAAGTCGTCATGGTCGAATCACTCAAGGCGGCAACAATCATGGCATCCTCATCAAAATGAGCCTCGATGCCGGCATGCTGAAACAGATGCAATGCCCGCTTGCAGTCAAAGCCGATTTTTATATGTGCCGTATCCGTCAGATAATTCCGCAAGGCGCGATCTTGCAAAACATCTTCCCAGGCAAGACAATAACTCTGATGCCCATCGCTTAGCCCAAGCGCATGCACTTTTGCATGCAAAAAGGAAGCACCGTCATCAACCAGCACCACGGCCAATGTTTTTGTCAAAAAATTCTGCGGAACACTTTTCAGGCGTAAACGGCAAGCAGAAGAAACATGATCTTCCTCCACCTCATCCGCTTTCATATCTTTATAACGCTCTTCCATGGTACGCATATTCAGGGAATGGAAAAATTCCCGCAGACTTTTATAGTCAGGATGAAAGCGGCAGTCATCCACCGTAAAATCCAGTTTGATATCGCAGCGAATCGTTGCCAGCGTCTTGGAAAGCAGAGCGCTTTCATGATTAGCCTGAACCTTATTTCCCAAAGCGCCTTTGATCTGATCATCATGAGCCAGAATATTCTCTAAAGAACCGAACTCTTTCAATAGACGAAGCGCCGTCTTTTCTCCAACTCCGGGAATTCCCGGATAATTGTCGCTGGCATCACCCATCAGCCCCTTGAGGTCGATGATCTGTAAAGGTGTAATCCCATAGCGCTCCTGAATCTTCTCCGGCGTCATTTCATCCATGTCGGTGAGCCCTTTTTTCATTAACAATACCCGCGTGGATGCGTTTACTAGCTGCAGCAGATCACGATCACTTGTCAAAATCGTCGTTTCATAATCCAAAGCCATGTGCGCTAAGGTGCCGATCAGATCGTCCGCCTCTACTCCCGGCATCTCCAGCCACCGCATGCCATATGCATCCAGATATGCCCGCGCTAAGCCAAACTGCGGCGCCAGATCATCCGGAACCGGTTTGCGGCCGCCTTTATAAGCGGCATACAGATCAGTTCGAAACGTATGCTTGCCGGCGTCAAAAGCAGCCAGAATCGCGTCGGGACGGACAAGATCAACGGCCCTCTGCATCATATTGGCAAAACCGAATACGGCATTGGTCGGCACGCCTTCCCGGCTCGTCATCCTGCCGCTATAAGCCGTCGCATAATAGGCTCTGAATAACATGGAATTTCCATCTGCCAGCAACAGTTTTTTCATGTGTCCTCCTTTAAGAAAAGAAGCCCGACGAGCTTCCTAATCCTTTTGCGGTAAAATTCCCATTTTCTGCGACAACGTTTCATGGCGCATGACACGCCGATGTCCCAGCAGAAACAAGCCCATCGCCGTAATGGATAATTCCGCTTTCTGACTTGGATATCGTGTATTTTTACGGAAATAAGCCCGTCCATGAATTAAAACGCGATCCCCCTGCACAAAGTTAAATGCTTCCTCCGCGCGCCATTGAGACGCCGTATAGGAAATGACGTCGACACTTTCATCTTCCGCATCCTTGGTATGCAAGCGTATCCGCGCATTGTTTTCAGCCAACAGACTGTACAGTTTCCGATCCCGATTATGCACCGTAATCTGGCCGAATGCCATCTTGCCCGAACCGTCGCTTTTCAGATCCGTGCGAACCTTGGCGACGCCATCCTGTTCAATCGTACCGATGACGGTTATGTAGTAGCACACGATATTGCCGTCCTGATCACGAATGGTGTCAAAAGAAAAATAATCTTTACTCATAAAACTCCTTATTGTTCATACTGTATACCGATTTTATGTACGGAAGCCGGATCAATATTGATCTCATCCTCCGCCTGCTTTCCGTTAGCTACGTCCGGCTGCGATTCCACCATCGTCTGCAAAACGCTGAGATTTTCATACATGATGGACAGATAATCTTTCCCGCTCTTTTCCTGTTCAGCCGTTAAACTGGAAAGATTACTCAACTCGACACGCGTCAGATGCAGGTCATTTTCCACCTGATTAAAGAGCGTCACCATATCCGAAGTCATATTCGGCTCATAGACAATATACTTCACGCCATCTTCTTTGATTCTTTGCTCAATCAAGGCAAGCTGCCGCTTATCCGGCAAGACGCCATATTTGCTTAAGACCACCGGATAAACTTGAAAGCCGTAGGTCTTCTGCCAGTTGCCAAATGAATTGCTCATGGAAACAAAGCGGATGCTGTTCCGGTTTTTTAAATTGGCGGCCGCAAGCGCCTGATATTGCGCATCCAAATTGATCAGGTCCGTTTCTAATGCCTTAAAGTTCGCCGCAAAAGACTCTTTCGCCTCCGGATATGCCTTTTCCAGCCAGCCGCGAATATCTTTAGCCATCGACAACATGGCAATCGGATCCAGCCAGAGATAAAGATCCTGTGCATCTTCATCAATCGTCTTAAAGGCATCTCCATTATAATATGGAGACTCAATGAATGCCGTCTGATCCCCCACGCTCACCAACGTATACCGCCGATTATCATATACGGCATTCAAAATGGACAGGTCGATCTGATCCGGCTGCAGCTGCATGATCCTCTCCGCGTAAACCGTCATATACGGTTCCAGTTGCCCGATATGCATAAAAACCGCCGACTTGTGCAGAATCTGTTCATACTCTTCCAGGATGGTAGCCCGCTGCACGATGGTATTGCTTTGGACAGCCTGCGCGCTGACGACATCTTTACCCAGCCGCTCGATTAAAAAGCCGACGGGATATACCGTGTAGGCAATCGTCGTCTTCACCGAAGCACAGCCGCTTAAAGTCGTCATCATCAAAACCGTTGTTAAAAAACCGGCCAGCAAACGTCGCATTCCGTCTCCTTTCTCCAACGCCACGATTATAACACATCGGTCTGCGGAAACTGATAGCGGTATAACTGGGCATACAGCCCGCCTTTTTTAAGCAATTGTGCGCTTGTACCGCGCTCGCAAATTCCCTCTTTGGTCACAACCAGTATTTCATCGGCATGCCGAATCGTGCTTAAGCGATGGGCCACTACAATAACCGTTCTGCCTTTACATAGTACATCCAGTTCTTTTTGAATCGCCATCTCGGTCGCATTATCCAAGGCGCTGGTCGCTTCGTCCAGAATCAAAATCCGAGGATTTTTCAAAAAAACGCGCGCCATTGATATTCTCTGCCTCTGACCGCCCGAAAGATGAACGCCGCGTTCACCGACATTGGTATCGTATCCTTGCGGCATCTGCATGATATCCGCATGAATATTCGCCTTGCGGGCAGCCTGCTCGATTGCCGTTTCACTTGCGTCCGGGCTTCCATAGGCAATATTGTCACGAATCGTTCCGTCAAATAAAAAGACATCCTGTGCAACCATGCCGATATGCGCACGTAAAGAAGCGCGCGTCATCTGCCGAATGTCCATGCCGTCGATCATGATGGAACCTTCGTCAATTTCATAAAAGCGGGGAATCAGATTGCAGATCGTCGACTTGCCTCCGCCCGAAGGACCGACAAGGGCCACCGTATGGCCCGAAGGAACATGCAGATTCATATGTTCAATAACATTGCGGCCCTGTTCCTCTTGCGTTTCATAATGAAAGGTCACGTTGTGAAAATCAATCGTGCCGTTTAAATGATCCACGGAGATGGCATTCTCTGCGTCCTGTTCTCCGTCAATCGCCATGATTTCTTCAAAACGCCCATAACCGCTTAGTCCCTCCATGATCTGTTCATATGTTTCCACCAGTTTTTTGATCGGATTCAGAAACATGGATATATACAGCAGATAGGCCACAAAATCACCGGCGTTGATCTTTCCCTGAAAATAAAACAAGCCACCGAAAACGATGACCGCCAGATACATCATGTCAGTAAAAAAAATCATGCCCGAATTGAAAATTGCCAGATAACGATAGGCATGTTTGCGAGCTTCAATATAGTGCTGATTGGCAATGTCAAATTTTTGCATTTCCCGTTTCAGGGCGCCATAAGCGCGCGTCACGCGTATGCCGGCAATGCTTGTCTTGATCTCTCCGTTGATTTCACTGATGCGGGCGCGGTTTGCACTAAAGGCGTCCATCTGCCCTTTCCGTATTTTAGCCATGAATAAAAAAGCGACGGGCAGACAGGCATAGACGATCAACGTCAATGACCCGTTGATTTTGGCCAACAGAAAACCGGATACGACAAGCATCACCAGCGAAGTGAATATATTTTCCGGGCCATGATGCGCCATTTCGCTGATCTCCTGCAGATCATTGGTGATACGGGACATGATTGCTCCGGTTTGATGCTCGTCGAAATAGGCAATCGGAAGGCCTTCAATATGGCGAAACAAATCCCGACGCATATCGGCCTGCAGGCGAACGCCCATCATATGTCCCCAGTAATTGATGATCAGATTTAATCCCAGCTTGAGCAGATAAATGCACAATAAAATCCAGCTCCAGCGAACGATCATCCGCCCATTTCCCTGTGGAACATAGGTATTGATCATATTCCGGACAATCATCGGCATGAACTCATCGGTCAGCCCGGCCAGAAAGGCGCAGACCAGATCCAGCGTAAATAATTTCCAATGCGGAACAAAATAGTGTGCAAAGCGTTTCAGCATGCTTCTACCCCTGTTCCATGATTATACCCTCAGGAATGATCAATTTGCTGCTGTAATATCTCCATGATTCCCTCTCTGGCAAAAGACATACACCCGTTTCGGGTCACGATAATATGGTCCAACACGCGAATGCCCATCAAAGCGCCGCTGCCCATGATCTGCCGCGTCATGGCAAGATCGGCCTTGCTTGGAGCTAAGGAACCGCCCGGATGATTATGAACCAATAAAACAGCCGTACAGGCAAATTGCAGCGCAAGGCGGAATATATCTTTCGGCGATACGGTCGTCTCTTGTGCCGTACCGATAAACAATGTTTGGGCCCGATGAATATGATGCGCCTGATCTAAAAATAAAACGAGAAATTTTTCCTGCATTTCCCCGCCCAGCTTCTGCTGCAGCCATTCATACAGCATATCCGGACTTTTAACGACATCCATTTCGCGCGCTTTTTCAAAAGCCACGCGGCGGGCCAGTTCCAAAGCCGCCAACAGTTCCAGCGCCTTGACATGAGAAATCCCTTTTATCTCCTCCAGCTCTTCCATGCTGATCTGTTCAAGCCCGCGGATTCCTTCCGCTTTCAATAATATGCTGTCCGCCACTTCCAAAGCGGAGCATTGCCGCGTTCCGCAACGGATTAAAATGGCCAGCAGTTCCCGATTGCTCAGCTTCTGAATACCGTAACGCATCGCTTTTTCACGGGGCCTTTCCTGACTTGGCAATGAGCGCACTTTCCCCATATTCGTTTTGTTCCTCCTACCTGTTCTTAGACTGCTGAGCCTAAAAAAAAATAAGTACAGATGTTTTCATCCGCACTTATAAAAAAATGTCATTCTGAAATATACTGAATTTTCGGATTTCGCCTGGATAATAAGTGTCATTTTATGCGATATTACAGCACCTGCATCGGATTATGCGTAATTACTAGTCTCTGTTTTAAAAACCTCAAATTTTTTTGAAAGTTCCTTTTCACTGTTATTCCGAATGAAAGTGTCCCCATTGACAAACAATAGATTAACTCATATTATTTTACTGTAATTCGGCAAAACAATAAAATGCCGAAAATAAGTAAAAAATTGAGGTGGGAGAGATGCCGGATATAGCAGTACTTCCCAAAGATCAGAAGATCTTTTCCATGCAGGGGCTTAGAGATAAAGGCCTTACGCAGTATAGGGTCAGTAAGCTGGTCAGTGGAGGGAAACTTATAAAGCTGAATAAGAGCTATTACGAGAATGCAGAATACCAAGGTGAGGAGTCGGACTTCTACTATGTGGAGGCTTATACACCCAGAGGTGTGATATGCCTGCTCAGTGCTGCTGTTTACTATCACCTGACGACATTTATACCGGATGCTGTAGACGTTGCCATTCCCAGAAAGGCGAAAGTATCCACTATGCCGAATTGGCCGCAGATGAATGTGCACTATTATACGGATGACAGATATACGCTTGGAATAGAAACAGTCCAAGAAGGCAGAAATAAATTCCGGATTTATGATATAGAGAAAACCGTTACTGATATCGTTTTTTACAGAGAAGAGGTTGGAATTGAAGAAACAAAGGAAATCCTAGTGACATATCTGAGGAGGAAGGACCGTAATCTGAACCGACTTCTCAGATATGCGGAAATGTTGAAATGTGAAAAGGCAATGAGGGGATATCTGGAGGTGCTCTTATAATAAGTGCAATATCTGTAAAAGATAGATTGAAGAATCAGGCAGTTGCAAGTGGAAAGACATTTCAGGAAGCATTGACTGCGTATGGGTTGGAGAGAAATGTATACAGACTGTCAATATCAGAGTATAAAGAACGTTTTACGCTTAAGGGAGGCGTTTTTCTTTACGCTCTGTTTGACGGTGAGTTTGCCAGAACCACAAGAGATATTGATCTTCTCGCCCAAAATATGCCAAATGATGTGGAAGATATGAAGAGGGTGTTTGAAAACATATTTTCTATCGAATGTGACGATGCACTGAAATTTGACCAAGGTACTTTGGATATCAAAAATATCACAGAATTTAAGGAATATCATGGCGTGAATGTTTCTATCATGGCATATTTGCATTCAAGGATGATTTCTTAGCTAGTGAGATCCACCAGATCAGATGGAAGGCTTTTCTGAAAAAGAAGAAAGCCATGGTAAATGTAGAGTTGGAAGATGTTGTACGTTTGATTAAGGCCATGTTGCTTCCAATTGTAGATTGCATTGTAAGGGGTAAGGAATATTCGTTAACGTGGGACCACAAATCCCGAAGCTGGAAATAAGAGAACAGGATAACATAGACCAAATCATAACCACCCGTAAAACGGGTGGTTTGCACTGAGGCTATAAGCCTCTTTT
>CAUTVM010000047.1:0-13124 GCA_963541855.1 uncultured Erysipelotrichaceae bacterium | reverse complement strand
TTCGCTGGGGCCGATACGTCGTGTCGTTGTCAATTATTCACGCTATTCCAGCCGTTATGACGCCTATCTGCGCCAAGAAAATCCGCCGACTTTCCAAAAAGAATTGCAAAATGGATCATGGATGGATCTGGGGGTGTATGGCATTGCCAATTTAGTCGGCTGGTTTGGCCGGCCGCATCGCATACAGGCTTCTTCCACTTTTCTGGCTTCCGGAGTCGATGCGACAGGAACAGCGATTTTATCTTATGAAGGGTTTGATGCGGTCGTCATAACGTCCAAGGTTTCAACGAGCCTGCTGCAAAGTGAAATTGAAGGAGAAAATGGAACGATGATGTACACGTCACCGGGAACGATTGGAAAAGTTATACGAAAAGATCGCCGTACCAATCTGGAGGAATGTCTGTTTGCAGGTGACGAAAACCCATTGACGATGGAAATGCGGGATTTTTATGAAACCTTATGTCGCGGGGATATAGAATCTGTACGGGTAAGTCATGCGCAATCCGGTATGATTATTTCTACATTGGAACAATGCCGACATGCGGCAGGCATAAAATATGAGGGAGAAAAACTTTGAAAACCATTTATATCAATGCCGGAATTGATAATCGTATGGAAACCGCCTTTATGGTGGAAGATGATCATTTCAGCCGCTTTGGCAGTACACAGCAGCTTCTTGCGGAAAGAGACGGCCAAGAATCCGTTGTCGATTTGTGCGGAGCATATGTCATACCGGGGTTTGTCAACGCGAATATGCACTTATTGCAATATGGTATGGAGCTTTCACAATGGAATCTGGAAAATATCGACAGCAAGGAAGAACTGATGGCATGTCTGCATCGACAAGCGCTTGGGCAGGATGATGCATGGATTATCGGCAGAGGTTTTTGCCAAAACAAATTTCCGTTGCCAAAGCGCGAAGAGCTGGATGCAGTCTGCGGCCGTCATCCTCTTGCATTGACTTCAAAATGCGGGCAAAAAATGCTGGTGAACCAAAAGGCGTTTGCCAAGGCCGGAATAGATGAAAAGCAAATCATGATGTCGGAAATGATCTCTTATGAAGACGGTATGGTACTTGGTGCGGCAAAGGAGAAAATCAAAGCCGCCATGCCTTTACCAAATGTGGAAACAATGAAAAGCTGGATTGTAACCGGCATGCGCGCTTTAAATCAAATGGGGATCACAACAGTCGGCACAAATGATTTTGGAAGTATAAATGCCGACTGGCATACCATATTGGATGCGTATGGACAGCTGAGCTATCAGGAAAAAATGACGGTGCGTGTCAACGAATTGTGCGCTTTTCATAGTTCACAGGAATTGGCCCGTTACTTGGATGAAGGGTACGGCATGGGTATTGGCGATGCGATGGTGACCATGGGACCGCTTGTTTTGAAAGCCGGCGTAAAAGATCAGGAACTGCGTCTTTTCGCACAGCTGGCCGCAAAGTTTAATACACCGAGTATTTGTTATGCGGATGATGCAAAAGAAGTTGATCAGATTTTACGCATCATGCAGGATATTGTTCTGGAAGGTAATCCTTTGCATCAGGCGATGGTATACCGGGGAAGTTTATCCGACGATCAACAGTTATGGCTTCGTCAGCTGCATATGGATATGGTCGTCGATCTTGTTTGTGAAGAAAATCGTGCTTTTCCTTTTGTGTCCTTATGGGACGCGTGCAATATTGCATATGGCGCGCAGACCCCGAAAAATTTTTTCGATATACAGGAAGCAATCTTCAACAGAAAAGAAATTTCTCCAGCACAGGCGATGAAAGCATGTACGGAAAATGGTGCCCGATTATTCATGGCGGATGAAATATACGGCTTTCTGAATAGCGGCAAAAAAGCGGATTTTACGGTGCTGTCGGCAGATATAAAACAAGCGGCATCAAAACAAAATGAAGTACTGCGCACGGTGGTTGACGGTAAAACCGTTTTTGAAAAACAATCAAGATGAAACAGGAGACTTTAGTGCCAAGCGATCTATACCTTTTGCGGATACGCGCTTTTTATGGATGGCCACAAGGCCTTTAAAAATATGGGTATCTGCCTTTCCCAGCTGGCTTCATCATGCTTGCCCTTGGGCTGCAGGTAAAGAAAGGGTGCAGCCTTTTTTTCAAGGAGCGCATTATGAATGGAAAGCAATCGGATCAGCTGCTTTGAAAGTGCGCGTTTGGAAGAATACTCTTTTTCACCACAACTGAGAAAGATGCGGCTTTCAATCGCCGGGGATGCCTTTCGTATGTTCTCTAAGAGCTGATCAGCCGCGATATCCAAAGTTGGCGAAAGGCAGGCTGCTTTACTGAAATAAGCACGGTGGCAGATAGACATATATAAAGCCATCAATCCGCCCATAGAACTTCCGCCAACCGCTGTATCTTCGCGCGTTTTTTTAATGCGATAGTGAGCCGTACAATAGGGCATGAGAACTTCGATCATCCATTGTGCCATCTGCTTGCCGCATGGATGTAACCGGCTTGTGTCATAAAGGCCGTCTATACGGCTATGGGGCGCTAAAGAAACGGGGCAATATTCTTCCAGACGCCCGTCGCCGATATGATTGCAATCCATGCCGATAACCAATAGCGGAATATGATATTGATCCAAATAATGACCCAGACGCCAAGAGCGGCCATAAGTTGCCAGCGCATCATGAAATAAATTATGACCGTCAAACATATAAAGAACCGGATAGGACTGTACAGAATCCGCATAGTCATCCGGCAGATAAATCCATATGGTTCGCAAAGAGCGGGAAAGGGGAGAAAGTGAAAGAGAAAAGCTTTCAATGTGTCCCATGTGTTTTCCCCATCCAGCGTATTTTGCTTTCTGTCCCCTTGCGGATACGCTGTATATTTGCGCGATGCCGCCATGTTACAAAAAACCACAGAATAAGTAATGAAAGGCGCACATCCAGGGAAACCGGACGAAAGAAACTGATTAAAACAGCCAAGAGTAACGAAAAGATGGAAGCAGCAGATACCATGCGGAAAAAATACAGTAAAGCAAAAAAACCGAGAATCGGCAAGAGGAACATCCAGAGATAATCATGGGTAACAAATACGGCGATTCCCAGAAGGAAACCATAAGAGGTAGCTACGGCTTTACCGCCATGAAATTTTGCAAACAGCGGAAAACAATGTCCGAAGCAGCAGGCCAGCCCGGCATAAACCAACGCCTTGGGAGCAAGAATACAGGCTAAGGCCATGGAGAAAAAAGCCTTTAGTGCATCCAAAAGTGTAACAATGACGGCGATTGGACGACCCAAAACGCGCCCGGCATTGGAAGCCCCCGGATTGCCGCTGCCTTCCAGGCGGATATCTTTATGAAAAAAAACCTTGCCGATGATCAAGGCCCAAGGAATCGAGCCGAAGAGATAGCTGATCACAAGAAGCAACATATTTCGCATATGGAAAATCTCCTACGGCATTATTTTAGCATGCACAAAGGCCGCAGGTAATTCTGATATAATAGCAAATAATGTTTAAGGAGCTGTGAGCGTGGAAAAAAGAAGATATGAAGATGACAGTATTCAGATTCTGAAAGGACTAGATCCGGTTCGTAAACGGCCGGGAATGTATATTGGTTCAACCGACAGCTATGGTTTGCATCATCTGATATGGGAAATTGTCGATAATGCAGTCGATGAGGTGCTTAACGGCTATGGCAAGAAAATTACGATTACATTAAATAAAGACGGTTCTTGTTCTGTAGAAGATGAAGGGCGCGGTATGCCGATCGGGACGCATGCCAGCGGCCGGAATACGCTGGAAGTGATTTTCACGGTATTACATGCCGGCGGTAAATTTACGTCACAGGGCGGTTATAAGACGGCCGGCGGTCTGCATGGCGTCGGCGCTTCGGTTGTAAATGCCTTAAGTCAATGGCTGGAAGCGGAAGTTTATCATGACGGAAAGCATGTGCGCATGCGTTTTGAGCATGGCGATCAAAAAATCGGCAAGTTAGAGAATCTTGGCCCAACGACAAAATCAGGATCAAAGGTAACCTTTAAACCGGACGCTGAAATTTTTTCGACAGTTGATTTTAAATATGATCGCATATGTGAAAGGGCAAGAGAAGAAGCTTTTCTGCTTTCGGGCGTATCTATTGTTGTGCGTGATAACCGCGGCAGTAAGTCCCTTGAGGAAAGCTTTTGCTATCAGGATGGCCCGATCGCTTTTTTGCATTACCTCAATGAGGATCGCACGCCGATTACGGCACCGGTAAAGTTTGGCGGCGAAGCGCAGGGAATCAAAGTATCCATCGCTTTTCAGTATACGGATGACTATCAGGAGAACACATATTCGTTTGCCAATCTTGTCCGTACAAGAGACGGCGGCAGTCATGAGCAGGGATATAAGACCGCTTTTACAAAAGCGGTAAATGACTATGCGCGCAAGAGCGGCATTCTAAAGGCCAAGGATAAAAATCTGGAGGGGGCGGATGTTCGCGAGGGGCTGACCTCTATTCTTTCCGTATCAATACCCGAAGAAATTCTGCAGTTTGAAGGACAGACAAAAGGAAAGCTGGGCACTGCGCAGGCATCGTCGGCGGTTGCGGCGGTCATATCGGAAAAGCTGACTTTTTGGCTGGAAGAAAACAAAGTGCAGTCCGATATGCTTGTGCATAAAATGGTGAAGGCTTGTCAGGCAAGGGAAGCGGCACGTAAGGCAAGAGAAGAGATACGAAAAGGGAAGAAAACGTCCAAAGGGGAGCGGCTGTTATCCGGCAAGCTTTCTCCTGCCAATACGCGTGACGCTCGTATTCGAGAGTTATTTCTGGTTGAGGGAGATTCGGCCGGCGGATCGGCAAAGCAAGGCAGGGATTCACATTTTCAGGCCATTTTGCCCTTACGCGGAAAGGTGTTAAATACTGAAAAATGCAGTGTGGCGGATATCGAAAAAAATCTGGAGTTAAATACGTTGACACATGCTATCGGTGCGGGAATCGGCGCCGACTTTGACTTTACGGAAAGTAATTACGCGCGCATTGTGATTATGACGGATGCGGATGATGATGGCTCACATATTCAAATTTTGTTATTGACGTTTTTTTATCGGTACATGCGGCCCTTGCTGGAAAACGGCATGGTATATATTGCCTTGCCGCCTTTGTATCGCGTTACGCATGGAAAACAGATTGCATATTGCTATACCGATGCCCAGCTGGATCAGATGCGCAGGAAATATGGGCGAATTGAAGTGCAGCGCTATAAAGGGCTTGGGGAAATGAATGCTGCTCAATTATGGGAAACAACGATGGATCCGCAAACGCGCACCTTGATCCGCGTAGGAATTCAGGATAATGTTCTGGCTGAAAAAAGGGTGGCGGTTTTAATGGGGGAAAAAGCAGAACCGCGGAAACGATGGATTGAAAATCATATTGCATTTACACTGGAAGATCATTTTGAGGTAAAAAGCTGATGGTAAAGAAAAAAGAAAACGTTGACCATACGATTTATGAAGACGCGTTGCTTGAAGATATCATGAGTGATCGCTTTTCGCGCTATGCCAAGTACATCATTCAAGAGCGTGCCCTTCCGGATGCGCGTGATGGGCTTAAGCCTGTGCAGCGTCGTATTTTATATGCAATGTATCATGACGGCAATACATGGGATAAGGCGTATCGGAAATCTGCAAAAACCGTCGGCCTTGTGATCGGCAACTATCATCCTCATGGCGATACTTCCGTATATGACGCGATGATTCGTATGTCACAAGACTGGAAAGTGCGCCTGCCTTTAATTGATGTTCATGGAAATAACGGTTCTGTTGATGATGATCCTCCGGCAGCCATGCGTTATACGGAAGCGCGTTTGGCTAAAGTTACGGAAGTGATGGAAAATGACTTGGACAAAGAGACGGTGGAATTTGCGCCGAATTTTGATGATACGACGAAAGAACCGACGGTTCTTCCGGTATCTTTTCCGGTGATGCTGGTGAATGGAGCGAGCGGCATCGCGGCCGGATATGCAACCAACATGCCGCCGCACAATCTGCATGAAGTGGTGGACGCGACGATTTTCCGTCTGCATAATCCGACCTGTGAACCGGATGATATTTTATCAATTCTTCAGGGACCTGATTTTCCCACCGGAGGCATTGTACAGGGAGCGCAAGGTATTCGGGATGCATTCACGAGCGGACGTGGCCGCATTGTTGTGCGTGGTCTTGCCAAAATTGAAGAAGCGCGAACATGTCATCAGATTGTCATTACCGAAATTCCCTATGAGGTGATCAAGGCGGATTTGGTTCGTCGTATGGATGAAATTCGTCTGAATAAAGATATTGACGGCATTCTGGATGTACGCGATGAGTCCGATCGCATGGGAATGCGTATTGTCATTGATGTCCGTAAAGATGCCGATGCGGAAACGATTTTGAATTACATGTATAAAAATACGGATTTACAAATTTATTACAATTATAACAATGTCGCGATTATTGATCAGCGCCCGGTGCAGATCGGCGTGCTTGGTCTTTTGGATGCGTTTATCGCGTTTCGCAAGGATGTGGTTCTGCGGCGAGCGCGTTATGAAAAACAGAAGATGGAAGAAAAATGTCACATCATTGAAGGATTGATGAAAGCAATTTCCATTTTAGACGAGATCATTGCACTTATTCGCGCTTCAAAAGACAAGGCGAACGCAAAGGAGCGTTTGATAGAGCGTTTTGGTTTTGACGATGTGCAGGCGGATGCGATTGTCATGATGCGCCTGTATCGTTTATCGAATACAGACATCACCCAGCTGCGCGAAGAGTTTGCACAGTTAACGAATCGAATTGAAGAAGTGCGTGACATTTTAGAAAATGAAAATGTTTTACGCTCGGTACTGACGAATGAATTAAAACAGGTTAAAAATGAATTTGGTGATAAAAGGCGGACGCGCATTGAAGCGGAGGTTTCCAACATTGTCATTGATAAAACGGCCATGATTCCAAATGAGCGTGTCATCGTTACCGTTTCCAAGGATGGTTATGTGAAGCGGGTGTCGCTAAAATCTTATCAGGCTTCTTTGAGCGCAGGAAATGTGACTACCGGAATCAAGGAAGGTGATGAACTGATCGGGACAATGGAGTGCGATACGCTGGATACCTTGTTGTTGTTTACAATAAAGGGAAATTATGCAATGGTGCGCGTCTGGCAGCTGGAAGATGCGCGCTGGAAAGATATCGGCTCGCATCTGAATAAAGGTATTCGCATTGAAAGTGACGATAAGATTGTACATGCAATTTTGATCAAGAACTTTGACACCTATGCCTGGATTGTGACGGTATCAAATGATGGACAGATCAAACGTTCAGCGATTCGTGATTTTGAAGTGCAGCGAAATACACGGGTGCTGAGCGCGATGAATCTTTCCCCGGGGGCAAGTTTATTGCAGGCTTTTGTGGTATATGCGGGCGATCAGGTTGCTTTGTTGTCAAGAGACGGATTTGCGACGCGTTATCGTGTTGAGCAGATTCCGGTTCAGGGAGTTAAGGCCCGGGGTGTAAAAGGAATCAATTGCGGCAAAGGAGATCGTCTGTCGGCGGCATGCGCGTTACATGCCAGTGACAGAACGTTGCTGGTCATGACAGAAGCGGGGGCGATGAAGCGTATCAGGATTGAAGAAATATCGGAAAATAATCGTCCGTCAAAAGGAAACCTTGTTGCGAAACGTGTGAAAAGCAATCCGCATCGGATGAAGTGTATTCTGGCGGTCAACAGCGGTGAGACAATTGCGATTTATCATCCGGATATGCAGGAAATCCGGGTCAGTGAAATCAGCTTAAAGCCGGTGACGAGCGGATTTGCTCAACCGGTGTCATTGCATGTCGGCTGGTATTTGCTGAAGAATATTGAAGAGTGCGCTATTGTCGATCGACCACCATCCGCTATGCAGGATATCGTATATGGGGAAGTGGAAAAGTTCTCCTTGTTTGAAGACGAGGGCAAAGAGCAGTCATGAAAAGATGTCGCGGATGTGGAGCAGTGCTGCAGAGCGAGGATATGCATGCGCTTGGATATACGCCTAAGCCGGAAAGTGCATATTGTCGAAGATGCTTTCGGCTGCAGCATTATGATGATCTTGAAATTTCCATGAAACGGGGAATTCCTTCGGAAAAAGTCATGGAACAGATCAAGAAAACGGAAGCGCTGTTATTATGGGTGGTTGATCTTTTTGACTTTGAGGCGGGGATATCCATTGATATACCGCAACAGCTGCAAGAGCGTGAAATCGTGCTTGTCTGCAGTAAGCGGGATTTATTGCCGGCGGCTGTTCAGGATCGGAAATTGTATTCTTTTATAAGGGAGCGTTTAAAGCGGCGGGGAATTTCCGTTTCGGAAATATTTCTGCTTTCGGCTAAAAAAGAGAGTGGCATAAAAGCGTTAAGAGCATATATTACGGCTCATGCGCTTCATCATTCCGTTTTATTTTTCGGGCGTGCAAATAGTGGGAAAAGCACATTGATCAATCGCCTGATGGGGGAAAATATTTTGACTTGTTCCCGTTATCCGGGGACAACGCTGGAGCAAAATTCGATGTCAAAGGATGGCCTGATCTATATCGACACGCCGGGTATTGAAAGCGGCGCGAGCATGATCATGCTGCTGGAAGAAAGCAGTCTTCGCCAGATGATTCCAACATCATGCATTAAGCCGGAAGTCTATCAGGTTTATGAGCCGCAAAGTTTTGCGGTAGGCGGACTTGTTCGCCTGGATCTATATGCATTGACTAAAGCCAGCGTGGTATTTTACTGCGGGTCGCAATTGAACATTCACCGGGGCAGTTTAGAGGGTGCAGATGCATTATGGGAAAAGCATTATGGCACCTTGCTGCGTCCGGTTCCACAGACTGGCTTGGATGCTGTTTTCACGAAGCAAAAGGGTGAAGATAAAATGGATGTGGTGATTGACGGTTTGGGGTGGGCTTGTATATCGGGGTCGCCGTTAACCGTTACGGTACATGTGGCAAAGCATGTCAATGTGACATTTAGAAAGGCGATGATTTAATGTTGCGTGCAAAACAGAAAAAATATCTGATGGCGATGGCGGTACATCTCAGACCTTTTTTTCAGGTGGGGAAAGAGGAATTGAGTGCATCTTTTTTATGTATGGTGGATCGGGCGCTGGAAAAGCATGAGTTGCTTAAAATCAAAGTTTTAAAGACGGCCGGCAAAGATGTAAAGGAGTTGGCTTTTGATATTGCCGAAAATACAGAAAGTGAAATTGTGCAGGAGATTGGACGCGTCATCATATTATATCGGCGCTCGTCAAAGAATCCCACATTGCAGTTACCATGAGAAAGCGAATTACTTTAAAAGGTATTTTTGATCCGCTTACGGAAAGTGAAGTCAAGGTGATCCGGCAATATGTAAGGAAGGGGTATGCGGTTGCCGTTTACGCAGAGGGTGAGGGTATTTTGTCTGTTTGTAAACGGATGCAGTTACTTACATTAGCTTTGCGGCCATATCGGCATATACATATTGTTTTTTCAAAAAAGGGTCTGGATATTACCGACGGGAGTGAGGAAGAGAAGGTTCGCTGTGGTTTTTATTATCGGGCGGCTCGCGGTATTTGCAGGATGCTTGTTGAGGAAGGAATGTATTTTGCCTATGCCTTGCAAGTGCATTGTTCTTCGCATCGCTGTGCGCATTCCATCTCGGTGGCCGCTTTGTGTATGGAACTGGCGGCAAGGCAGGGAGTGAATATGCATGCGGCCTGGACAGCGGGAATGCTGCATGATATAACCAAGTCCATGCCAATGGAGCAGGCGTATGCGATTTTACAGCATCAGAATCCGGATCAATTGCATGTTCATCCGAATATATGGCATGCCTATACGGCTTGCTATTGGTTGAAGCGGAACATGGGAATGCGTGATCGTAAAATTTTACGGGCGATTGGTGCGCATACAACGGGAGAAGCGAAGGCGAAATTGGCAATGATTTTATATGTGGCGGATAAATGTGAACGAACGCGAGGTTATAATACAGAGGTGGAAATTGCTTTAGCAAAAAAGGATTTGCGCAAGGCGTTTGAGCTTGTCAAGCAGGAAGTGCAAGCGTATCGGAGGCGGGAAGAGAATGGATGAAGTATTGTCGTTTGCAGAACGGGTTTTAAGTGCCAAAACAGGTGAAAATATCGTTGCGTTGGATATGCGGGAAGTTAATCCGTTTACGGATTATTATCTTCTGGTCACGGCGAAAAATGTTCGGCATGCCAACGCCTTGGCGGAAGATCTGATTAAAGAGGCGCATCGTGCAGCATGTCCTGTCTTTGCACGTGAAGGAACACAAGGCAGCACATGGATCTTGATTGATCTTGGGGAGGTTGTAGTACATATTTTTACATCGGAAGCGCACAATCAATATCGTTTGGAAAGTTTATGGGCGGATCGTCCGCTTCGTGTATATCAGGAGGAAAATGAAGCATGCAAAATGGAATCGCAGCAGCGTGGATCTTGATTACTTTGCCATTTGTCGGTGTGGTTTTCGCTTTCATACGGATGCATCATGCTGTTTATAATGCCGAAACGCCAACCAAAAAAAATCAGCTCATGGTTTTACAGCTTCTGGTCATGAGCAATCTTTGTTATGGGCTGGTTGAGGCTTTTTCCCTTTTGTACAGTCATGGAAAATCTTTGTCCGTTCTTCTTGCGCTTTGCATCGGTTCGCTGGGATTGGTGAGTGCAGTAACAGGGGGCCTTCTTATTTCCAAACAGCTCGCATTGGGTTTTATGCATCATGTGGAGCGTTTCCATAAGGCATTAATACAGCAGGCGCTTGTCAGCATTTTTCCTATACTCGGTCTGGTGTTGTTTTTTGTTTTAGCGATTCTATAAGTATTTACTTTTGGCTTGTTTCGGAAGTATTTTCGGCGGTGGTCAATCCGTTGGTCGTAAGCCATGCGGTCAGCTGTTCGGCATTGAGCGGCTTTTCGGGATCCCATTCCAATGTGTTTTCGATATTGATTTTTCCGTTTTCATTATGTACGGCGATAAAGGCAGGATAGTGGCTGATGCCCCAGTCGGCTTTCAAACGGTTAATATCGAGGTTATTTTCCAGAGGCGTGACATCGACGAATTCAATCAGTTGATTTAAATTGAGATGGGTCATGGCAGCGGCATCTTTCAGCACGGTATTTTCAACATACAGGCAGTCTGCATTTTCAGATGAGCAAAAGAAGTAATAATGGGTGGCGGATGCGCCGCTGCTTTTTGTATAGGCGGATAAGGTATCGTAATCAAGCATCGTGGAGGATGAAAAATCTGAAAAGGCGGCGGTATTGTTCTCGGGTTCGTTGATTCGATAGAGCACAATCGCCGTTGAGTAAAGAAGCAGAAGTGTCAGTACGGTGTACATCAGTCGTTTAAACATGGCTACTTCATTTTACACGAAAACAGTTGAAAACATACGTGTCAATTTATGATGAAAAATACGTATTCTTGAAGCAATGTCTTCTTTTACTCAAGACGAGATCAACAACAGATGGCAAAATGGAGAGTATGGGCGTGATTGAGTTGTTTATACACGGCGGACTTCGTATAATGAACCGTACACGGAGTGTATGATGAAGTGGTACGAAGAGCGGTATGTGCATCGTCGGGATTGGATTTTAGAGCATTTAGAGCTTTTGGGGTTGAATGCGGAAGAGCTGATGCTGGTTTTGTTGATTGATTTTGCCAATGAACATCAGTTGGCAATCTCCATTTCGTCATTACATGAAAAGAGCGGTCTGTCGGTTGAAGAAGTCAATCAGGTGATTTCTCTCTTGGTTGCCCATGGGCAGTTAAAGATCATAACGGAGAATGGGAAAGTGATCTTTCAGTTGAACGGCTTATTTGAAACGGACACGAAGCGGCAGGAAAAAACATTGGATGCTTCATTGTTTGATGCGTTTGAGACGGAATTTAAGCGGCCTCTTTCGCAAAGGGAAATGGAAAAGATCAGTGAATGGAATCGCTGTATGGATCGGCGGTTGATCTTGTTGGCATTACGGGAGGCGTCCATGTATCAAAAGGTCAACATTCTTTACATTGAGCGTATTTTGGATCATTGGCGCCAAAAAGGGATGACGGTTGAAATGGCGGAAATGGGAGAAAATGATGAAGGGCGAAGTGATTCTTGAAAAACTGGATTCGTTGTTTCCAGATGCGCGTTGTGAATTGACACATCATAATCATTATGAAATGGCGATAGCGGTGATTCTTTCGGCGCAGACAACGGATGCGTCTGTCAATCGCGTAACGCCGGCATTATTTCAAGCATATCCGACGGTTTTTGATTTAGCTAAAGCGCCGGTAGATGAAATTGAGCGGAAGATTGCAACCTTGGGACTGTATCATAATAAAGCCAGAGCAATTTGGGGTTTTGCCAAAGGTGTCGTGGAACGGTTTGATGGGCAGATTCCGGAATCTATGGAAGATTTGACATCGTTGCCGGGCGTTGGCCGCAAGTGTGCGAATGTCATTCGCAGTGAGTGTTTTTTGATTCCTTCTTTTGCTGTAGATACGCATGTTTCGCGTATTGCAAAGCGCTTGGGATTGGCAAAAGAAAAGGATTCTGTACTTACAATTGAAAAGAAGTTGATGCGTAAATTTCCCAAAAACAGTTGGATCAGTGCGCATCATCACATGATCTTTTTCGGCCGCTATTTATGTCATGCGCGAAAGCCGGAATGTTATCGCTGCCCATTTGCAGATATTTGTCGGGAAAAAGAAAAAACAAGTGCACGTATCTGATCAGCCGGATTATTTCTGATAAAACAGGAATTCATTCGGTTTTTTGCTTTCGCCTATATTCTTTTTCATATTACATCATTTTCATGAAACAACCCAAAAGCATGATTAAAAGCGGTTTCATGCATGTTTCCCCTCTTCCAAAACAGATACGGGGGGGGGTATAATGTCCCTGATTAAAGATCATCACATCTGTTTGATGTCATTTTAGTTGGGGGTAATACATGAGAAATCAGTTGAAGAAATGGTTCGCTGTTTTGATGGCCATGGTTTTGGGTATACCGGGATATGGGCTGTCTATTAAGAATATAACAACAAAGGCGGAAGATGAGTCTATAGTGATTCATGTGGAGAATGAAGAGCGCCATGTACAAACAGGAGAAACGGTCTCTTTA
>CAUTVM010000046.1:0-13282 GCA_963541855.1 uncultured Erysipelotrichaceae bacterium | reverse complement strand
AAACAAACAAATACAAAACACAAATACAAAAACGAACAAACAATTTCCCAACACGACAAAATTCATAAGGTTGCCGCAATATGCGCCATGGTATCCCGGTTTCGCAGAATACTGCCGCTTAAACCGCCGCCCTTAAAATCAATCAGTACAAACTGCACTTCATCCGGTTTATAGCGCAGCATAAGACCGATGACAATATTCTGCAACAGTTCGCTTTTCCCGGATCCCGTCATTCCGGCAATCAGTCCATGAGGGCCATAGCCATATTCACTTAAATCCAATAAAAACGGCTCATGATCATTCGTCCGCCCGATCCATACGGATCGCTCTTCGCCCGAAAAGACCATCGGCAATGACGGCTTATCCTTAATCCCATACAGCTGTAAAAAAGAAACGGACGCGGCTCCTTCCACATTTATCCGATGATAGCGGCGCAGGATATGAAGATATCGGGTAAAGGCAAAAGCAAGCGGCTTCCATGTAAAAGACTGCATGCCGTGCATATCGCTCCATACGCCTTCTCCTTTTTGGCAACGTATTTCCGCATCGCACATCACCGGTTTTTCATCCAGCGCAAAATAAATGATCGTATAATTGGCAAGTTTATCATCCAAAGGCATAAAGTTCCGACGGCTGAAAATGATGAAATGAATTTGAGGATACATCTGCATTTTCTTTTCTAAAAGACGAAGATCTTTCTCCCCGGCAATCAGAAAGCGAAAGCCGTCACACCACACATGCGGAAGAAAGCGAAGTTCTCCATGTGCCTGCAGCCAATCATGACCGGCAATGAAGGCGATGCGGCAGCGGCTTGGCTCAAAATACGTAATGACCTGCAGTAAAATATTGTAAAAAAACGATAATGCATGTTCTTGCTCGAAAAGATAGAGAAGACGATTTTCCAGTAAAGAAATAACCGTTGGACAGGGAGCATAACGCGATACTCTTTTTTGCAGATCCTGCACATCCTTGCGCAAAGGATCTTCATGTAAAAAACGAAAATCACACGGCAGCTGCACCGTAAAAGTGACCGTACCCGTACCCAGAAGAATATGCATCCAATCTGCCTGCCGCGGGTGATGTTGATCAATAAAATATGAAAGCTGTTCTAACGCGCAATCAGGTGACAGAAATGACGCCTGACATTGCGCAATATACTTTTTCTCTTCCCGGCGGATATCTTCCTCCACCTTTTTTAAATAGGTACGATATTTTTCCAGTCTTTTACGGGCATATCGTTTTTCATGACACTTTTCATAAAGGCGCTGCATGGGCGCCCAAAGTAAGGTGCTCAAAATCATGACCGCCGGCAATATCAGCATGCTCATGCTTTGCTGCAAAGTTCTTCCCTGCATCAATGCCTGCTGCATATTCATGATGCCCACGGTCAAAGATGCAGCGCCCATGGTGATCGCCGGCCCCATCATAAAAATCAGCGGATTAAACTGCTTTTGGGAAAATGGCAATGGTTCTTCCAGCTTTACGGTAATGGTTTTATCCAGCTTGATGCGACGATATTGCGGTACGATCGACAGCTTGCGCTCATTTGTAAACGTCTGCTTCATCACCGCCCGATAAACCGGTAACGATGTATACAGATTAGCTATGCGATTCAGCAGAATAAAGGAATCATGAATCACAAACTGTACATTATAAGTTCTGAAAATATCTTCTTGCCCATATGCGATTGTGCCTGTCACCGGCTTTCCGTTTTGCGACACTTGCGCATCTTGGGCAATGGTCATGCGATGCTTTTCACGCTGCACAAAGATGGCGTGTTTGCCCAGCCTTGAATCTTCCAGATAAAAAGCATCGTCAATCGCACTGCCGATATGGAAATCACCTTTAACGGCATAGGGCTGAAACATGTCATATCCTTCTTCAAACGGACAGAAAGAAAGCGTAATCGGCTGATCATCCTCTTGAAAAAGGCGGAAAACCTTATGCATTGCATCATAAGGTTTTGCCTGCCATGTTTTCGGAAAGCGAAAATGATAGGTGTCATTTTGCTGATAAATCCGTATGCTTTCATTTTCAAAGGGAATCTGCAGCACAGACGTATCCAGAAAATAGATCCCGCTGCTTCGCGCAGCATATACCCAGACGATCATTTGCCGTCACGAACAACGATCGTGCAATGTGTCTGATATTGCCCGTCACGACTTTTGATGGTGACGATCGCCGCCCCGACCTCCTTTGCTGCCACCTGATGATCTTCCAGAATAGAAACCGCTCCTCCCTGCACGGTATACAACAAGTCGGCATCTGTATAGCCCTTGGGCAAAGCCTTGAGGCCGATGCGAAGCTTCTGTCCTTTGCACATAAAATAGGAATAACGCTCCAGGGCGATGGCTTGCGTATCCATCGCTTGTGGGGTCTCAAGCGTCAAACGGTCACGATTACGTGTGCAGTGCGGGACGAGCAAACCATTTTCAAAGTGGCCATGCAATTTCAAAAGCCGATTTTTGGCAGAATCTTTTGTCAGATCATAATCCACTTCAAAACCAAGGCGGCCGGCCATCGTTGCCCGACTGTTACAATGCAGGCGGCTGACCCAGAAGGCGTCCGCATCCGTACATAATAAAATACCTTCTTCTTTCGCTGCCTGTTCCAGCCCCTGACCGGAAAACTCCGGTATCTTTAATTGACTGTGTGTGCCATGCTGATCATACGTATGCAGCGTCGCCGATAAACTCGTCTTCACGCCGGTTTCATACGCAATATCGGCAATCGCCATATGAACCGCGGACAAGGTTGTATCCACGCCTCCAAGCAACCATCCGTTCGCCCGCATGCCGGCCTCTGCCGTCTGATCACAATGGTAAATCGGACGAACGCCGTGATTGCGAATCTCTGCTCCGACCGCATGATTTTGTGTTAACGTCATCGCCATCTGTCCATCACAGCCGATCGACACATGAAGCCCCAGTCTGATCGCCACCGACGGCAGATGCGGAAGCGGAATGCGAAGCGATGTAATCGGAAGCGTAATCTCGAATGGTTCCGCTTTTTCACAAAGCAGCCCCTTTAAGCCGTTCTTTGCAAACGCCGCCTGATTGCCATAGCGCATAAAACTGCTCTTTCCTTCAATTCCGATCGACTGCATCGTTTTAAAATCAAGCCGCATATAACAGGTTTCCATCACCTGCTTATGCATATGTATCCGGATGACAGGCTTAAAGCCATATAGAGACAGCACGCCATACAGCCTCGCCCCCTGCCCGATTTCCTTACTGACATGAATGCGCATGCCGCCGCGATCAAAAGAATAAGATAACTTGATATCTCCGACTTGCTGCGTCACGGTTTTCGCTAACCGCCCCCGCGGCGCATTTTCCGCTGTCTCTTCAAGCCACGCCTCTTCAAGCGGCAGCTCTTGAGCCGACTCAATATCCAGATCGGACAATAAAGAAAGATCCGAAACCGGCTCTGCTTTCCAATGGGCAGAATCAACCTGTTCCTCAATCCGATAACAGGGCTGTGCTTCATCAACGGTAACAATATCCCCGCTCTTGAGCGCCGTCTTTTCATCCACATGCAATATGCCATCCTGAATGTCTGCACTTTCATCCAGCCTGATCGGCTCTTGACCGTCGGTAAATTGAATTTCTTCCTGACTTTCCTCAACGGTTCCGGTATTGATCCAATTGACCATTTCCGCTAACAAAGCCTGTGCTTCTTTTCGATCAATCGGTGCTTGCGGATAAAAACGATGCCGATTATCGACATCCATCAATCCCGCCCGCACGCAAGCACATACCTCCGGCTTAAACCGTGCCGCCGCAAGATCGACAATACCGCCGTCATCCGCCGCTTTGATATCGGCCGCTTTTAAACGCATCAAAGTTGCCGCAACCCATTCACGACTCAAAAGATGATCTGCCTTAAATCCATCTTCAACACGCAGCACATTCCATTCCACGGCACTTTGCACCGCCTTGTAACAAGGCGACTCCATCGGCACGCTCAAAAAATAAGGCATATCCGCCCGCGCATCCGGTAAGGCAGCTTCTTGCACAAGCAAAGAAATCCATTCGCCCAGTGTCATGGTTTCCACGGCCTTTTGATGACAGCCGGTAAGCATGCACAAAGCAAGTAAGACCGGAAAAAAACTACGCCTGCATGCCCGAAGCGTTCGATGTAATCGTCGTTTCCAGACTCGCATAGCTCTCCACCGTCCGATCAAGAAAAGCCGCATAGGTATCAATCAATTGTTTTTGCGTATCAAAGCGGGCCGCAAATTGATTAAAACGATGGCGAATGGTCTCCCCGCCTTCCGAAATCCAGGAAGCGGATGTACTGTTCATTTCCTCTTTCATCCGCCCCAATGTATCCAGCATTTCCTGATTGAACATGCGGATTTTCTGTGCGCACTCGCTGACCTGCTCTAAAGCAATATGTAATTCTTCCATTTTCGTTTCCCTCCTAAGCGCCTAATGACTGTGCCTGAGCGGCCAGATCTTCCTGCATGGCCCGATATGCCTGGGCACTGTTTCTTAAAAATTCCGCGTATTGAATGCAGAGCGCGGCCATCTGTCGAAAATCACCTTCAAATTTGGAAATCTTCGTATGAAAAGCAAGATTGTCCTTTCCTTTCCAACCGGCCTTCATCGTTTCCACCGCGTCAAACAATTGCCCGACACAACGTATATACGTATCGTGTGCCTCCGTTATCTTTGCCGCATGCCTTTCCAAAACTTCCGGTGTAACCTGTATCGAACGCATGGTTCGTCACCTCCTTTACACATCCAATAGTGCAAGAAAGCGCCCAGTTGAAAAAAATGTTTTCTTTTTGCGAAATGTTGTTATTCATAACAATCATTTAGAAATATGCATAAATTACATTTAAAATGTTCGCAATAAGAACAAATCAGCTATACTGTTACTTGGAGGTCATATGAAAACATTAGATCGTTCTTTACTTGCGCGAAAGATTCTGCTTTATCGTCAAAAGAATAAACTTTCCCAAGCCGGGCTTGCATCCATCAGCGGTATTCATCGTTCCATGCTTTCGCATATTGAAAATGCGGCATATGATCCGTCAATAAGCCAGCTTGAAACCCTGTGTGCCATATGTCATCTGGATCCCTGCGACTTCTTTAGTGAAAAAGAAGAAATATCAAAAAGCGATATCCCGATGCAAAAAATCGTCGTCGTCGGAACGGGATATGTCGGCTTATCTATCGCCACGCTTCTTGCAAAGTATCATGCCGTCACGGCTTGTGATATTCTGGAAAGCAAGATCAACGCTATTCATCAATGGCAGGTTCCGCTGCAGGATGAATATATTGAAGCTTTCTTCAAAGATGCCAAAAACGGTAAAAAGAAATTAAATCTTAAAGCTGTGCTGAATACCAATCAGCCGCAATCTGATAATCCCGCTTACGCCGCTTTACAAAGCGCGGATTATGTCATCATTGCCACACCGACCAATTATGACAGCCGCAAAAATTACTTCGACACCAGTGCGGTTGAAGATGTCCTGCGCCTTGTGGAACATGTGGTTCGTCAAAATAAAAAAGCGCCCTGCATCGTCATCAAAAGCACGATTCCCGTCGGCTATACAACACATATCCGCTCCTTATATCCAAAACTTCGGATTCTTTTTTCACCGGAATTTTTGCGCGAAAGCAAAGCTCTTTATGATAACCTCTATCCTTCCCGCATTATTGTCGGCGCCGATTTAACAGATGCCGAAAGCGTTCAGGCCGCCAGGCTTTTTTCTTCCCTGCTTGCCCAAGGCGCATGGAAAAAAAATGTAAAACAGATCATCATGGGATCGACAGAAGCGGAAGCCGTCAAATTATTTTCCAATACTTATCTGGCATTACGGGTTTCTTATTTTAATGAACTGGATACCTATGCAGAAACCAAACAGCTGGATAGTCGCGCAATCATTGAAGGCGTATGTCTTGATCCGCGCATCGGCACGCATTACAACAATCCCAGTTTCGGCTATGGCGGATATTGCCTGCCCAAGGATACGAAACAGCTTTTGGCCAACTATCAGGATGTTCCGGAAAATCTGATTCAGGCCATTGTCGATTCCAATCGTACACGTAAGGATTTTATTGCTGATTGCGTCCTTAAAAAAGCGGGATATTACAATTATTCGGAAGAAAACCGCTATAGTCCGCAAGAAGAAACAACGACAACCATCGGTGTTTATCGCCTGACAATGAAAGCGGAAAGCGACAATTTCCGCCAAAGCTCCATTCAGGGCGTCATGAAGCGGATCAAAGCAAAAGGGGCGCATGTCATCATCTATGAGCCCGCTTTAAAAGATGGCGAAACATTTTTCGGCTCACCAATCGTCAATGATCTGAAGAAATTCAAAGCGAAAAGCCGTGTCATTTTAGCAAATCGCTATGTCGACAAAGATCTGCGGGATGTCAAAGCAAAAGTCTATACGCGTGACCTTTTTTATCGCGACTGAACTTCGTCAAACAGTGCCTTTAATCACGGCGTATTCGTTTCTCGTCAATTTCTTCCTGCACCGTCTTTAAAAAATCATCCAGGCACATCGTCATCGCTTCTTTAGAACCATAACGGCGAACGGTAACCGAACGATTTGCTGCTTCTTCATCACCGACAACAAGCTCGACGGGAATCTTTGCGATCTGTGCCTGACGCACACGATAACCTAATTTCTCATTGCGCATATCACAAGCAGCGCGCAGATGATGCTGATGCAGGATGGACGCCACTTCCTTTGCGTATGCCGCATGTTCTTCTTTTTCCGCAACAACCGGAATAATGACTATCTGCTTTGCGGAAAGCCAGAGCGGAAGATTTCCTTTCGTTTCCTCCAGCAAGAAGGCGACAAAACGATCCAATGATCCCAGAATGGCACGATGAATGACAACCGGCTGTTTCTTTTTCCCGTCTTCATCCACATATTCCAGTTGAAAACGTTCCGGTAATTGATAATCCAGCTGAATCGTGGACAAGGTCACATCATGTCCCAATACCGACTTGACCTGCACGTCAATCTTGGGGCCATAGAAGGCCGCTTCCCCTTGCGCTTCATAATAGGTGACATCCATTTCTTTCAACACTTCACGAAGCTGGACTTCACTTTTTTCCCAAAGCGCATCATTGCCGAAGTACTTCTCCACATGTTCCTTATCACGCAACGACAGACGGAATGAATACTCCTTAAAGCCAAAATCATGATAGACATCCAAAATCAGCCGGGTAATATTTTTGATCTCCGCGGCGATCTGATCCGGTCGGCAGAAAATATGCGAATCATTCTGCGTAAAGGCGCGGGCACGTTCAATACCCGTCAAGGCGCCGGATGCCTCAAAGCGGAAATCGTCCGCAATTTCAGCAATTCTTACCGGCAGATCACGATAGCTGTGCAGCGTGCTGTTATAAATCACCATATGCTCCGGACAGTTCATCGGCCGCAAAACAAAATCTTCACCTTCTCTTTCCATAACCGGAAACATATCCTGCTTATAATGTGCAAGATGTCCTGAAATTTTATATAGTTTGGTCGTTGCGACAGCCGGCGTTTTCACATGCACATATCCCTGTTCCAGTTCCTTGTCCATGATGTAATCCGCTAACAGCCGGCGAACCGTAAAACCATTGGGCAGCCACATTGGCAGGCCGGCGCCGACCGTTTCCGAAAACATGAACATGCCAAGATCTTTACCAAGCTTGCGATGGTCCCGCTGCCGCAGCTCTTCCAGCTCTTTTAAATATGCCTCCAGTTCTTCCTCACTTGGAAAGCACACGCCATAGATTCGCTGCAATACCTTATTGTTCTTATCACCCTTCCAATAAGCGCCCGAGTGTTTCAAAAGCTTAAAATAGCGGCACATTTTCGTGCTCTCGACATGGGGCCCGCGGCAAAGATCGGTATAGTCTCCCTGGGTATAAACCGTAATGGTCTGTGAAGGATCCATGCGGCTGATCAGATCTTCTTTATAAAGATCATCCTTGAACATTTCCTGCGCCTGCAGCAGGGTGACCTCATGGCGAACAATCCGTTTATCGGCTTTGGCGCATTTCTTCATCTCTTTTTCAATGCGTATCAAATCTTCATCGTTCAACGTCACATCGCCAAGATCCATATCATAATAGAAACCTTCTTCCACAACCGGCCCGACCCAGAATTTGGCTTGCGGATAAAGGTGCTTGACGGCCTGCGCCATCAGATGCGCACAACTGTGATTCAATATACTGAGTTTTTCATTTTCTTTAAAGTTGATCATATTTTCTCCCTCTTCTATAAAATAAAAGCATCCTTTGCTCAAAGGACGCCTCAGCGCGGTACCACCTTATTTCCCATATGCAGTTCATGGGCACTCATAGAACCTTAACGCGGTCAGACGGATGGCCTTTCGGCATCTGCTCCCGGGTAGTAATCATGGCCGTCATCAAACTTCTTTCACCTGCCGAAGTTCTCGCTCATCCGACATGGCCATCATCGTGTCCCGTTCTCAGCGATTTCTACGCGCATTATACATCAATTCTATTGAAAATCAATCGTGTTTTCTTCATACGGAAACATGCGTGCAGCCTTCACCGCCGCTTGCCAGCGTGTATATAAGTAATCCGCTTTTTCTTTGTTCATCTGCGGAGCAAAGCGCTGCGGATGCGCCGTCTGCTCAAGTTCTTCTATCGAATTCCAGAAGCCCACGCCAAGCCCGGCTAACTGTGCCGCGCCCAGCGCAGTTGTTTCCAAAACCTCCGGCCGTAAAACATCCGCCTGCAGTAAATCACTTTGAAACTGCATCAGATAGGCGTTGGCACTCGCACCGCCATCCACTTTCAGTTTTGAAATCGTCATACCGGAGTCCATTTCCATCGCCGTAAGAACATCCTTGGTCTGATAAGCCAGCGCCTGCAATGTTGCCCGCGTAATATCAGCTTTGGAGGTTCCGCGGGTAATGCCGAAAATGGCGCCGCGTGTGCGATCATCCCAATAGGGCGCGCCAAGGCCGACAAAAGCCGGTACAAGAACAACACCGCTGTCCTGATGCGCAAGTCTGGCCAGCGTTTCCGAGGCGGAGGACTGATCAAAAAACTGCATTTCATCCCGCAGCCACTGTACGGCTGAACCGGCCACAAATACCGATCCTTCCAAAGCATAGCTCACCTTGCCTTTATAGCCCCAGGCAATCGTTGTGACTAAACCATGTTGTGAAACATGCGGCACTTCGCCGGTATTCATTAACAAAAAGCAGCCGGTTCCGTATGTGTTTTTTACCGATCCTGTTTTAAAGCATTTCTGTCCGAATAAAGCCGCCTGCTGATCTCCGGCAACACCGGAAATAGGAACGGAAAAACCAAAGAAATGATAAGGCGCCGTATGGGCGAAAATACCGCTGCTGTCCTGTACCCGCGGCAACATGATCATGGGAATCTGCAATAAATCGCACAGCTCTTTATCCCACTTTTTTTCATAGATGTTGTAAAGCATGGTACGGCTTGCGTTGGAGTAATCCGTCACATGTTCCTTATTGCCGCTCAGACAGTAAATCAGCCAGCTGTCAATCGTTCCGGACAGCAGCTTCCCTTCTTCGGCCAGTTGTTGTGCACCTTGCACATGATCCAAAATCCAGCGTATTTTGGTAGCGGAAAAATAAGGATCAATGCGCAAGCCCGTCTTGGCGCGAATGGCGTCATCATATCCTTCTTTACGCAAGCGATCGCAAATATCTGCCGTCTGCCGCGATTGCCAGACAATCGCATTATAAATCGGCAAGCCGGTTTCCTTATTCCATACAACCGTCGTCTCCCGCTGATTGGTAATACCGATACCGGCAACCTGGCTTGGCTGAATGCCCGCCTTCTGCATGCATGAAGCCATGACGGAAAGAACGGAAAGCCATATCTCATTGGCATCATGTTCCACCCATCCCGGCTGTTTAAAAATCTGGGTGAATTCATGCTGCGCAACCGCAACCGGTTTACTGTCATGATTAAACAAAATTGCCCGCGAACTTGTTGTTCCCTGATCAATCGCCATGATAAATTTTTCCATATACAAAGCTCCCTGCTTTCATTTTATATTAGAAATATGAAAATGCACACCCAGGATATGGAATGTCACCGACTTTTTCTCATCATTTAAACCGCTCGCTGCTGACGATGCCTACCTGCATGCAGAAATCTATTTCTTCATAATGCTTCATAGAGCAGCGTGAGGATATCTGCTTATTCCTCCCTTTTCATCTCCATAGCAAACCTCTGTATTTAATTTTTTTGTGTCTGCACTTCTTTTTTAAAATTGAGTTAAAAAAAACAGTAAACCTATTTTGATTTACTGTTTTCATAGCCTTACTTTGCTTTCTTGGCTACTTTCTTGACCGCTGCCTTCTTGGCAGCCGGCTTCTTGGCAACAACCTTCTTTGCAACCGCCTTCTTGGCAACAGCCTTCTTTGCTACAGGCTTTTTCGCCACAGCCTTTTTAGCAACTGCCTTCTTGGCAGCCGGCTTCTTGGCGACAACCTTCTTTGCGACCGGCTTCTTGGCAACAGCCTTCTTAGCAACTGCCTTTTTTGCAACCGCCTTTTTTACTGCCGGTTTCTTTGCGACCGCCTTCTTGGCAGCCGGCTTTTTTGCTACTGCTTTCTTTACTGTCTTCATAAAGACCCCTTTCTTTGCAGCGTCAACTTTTATCGCAGCCTGTGCCGCCGCCAGACGAGCCAGCGGTACACGGAACGGCGAACAACTTACGTAATCCAGCCCAAGTGTCTGGAAAAACTCGATGGATACCGGATCACCGCCATGCTCGCCGCAAACTCCCAGATGGATATTTTTGCGTGCCGCACGGCCCTGCTCCGCAGCCCAGCGGACAAGTTTTCCGACTCCATTGACATCAATATGTGCAAACGGATCCGACTCATAAATATGATGCTCATAATAATCTTTCAGGAATTTTCCGGCATCATCTCTGGAGAAACCGAAAGTCATCTGCGTCAGATCGTTCGTGCCAAACGAGAAGAACTCTGCCGTTTCCGCCAATTCTCCGGCATTGAGCGCACCACGCGGAACTTCAATCATCGTTCCGATATGATAGGTCAGCTTCGCTTTGGCCTGCGCGATTGTTTCATCCGCCGTCTTGCGGATAATCTCGGCAACAAAATCAAGCTCTTTCTTTTCACCAACCAGAGGAACCATGATCTCCGGTTCAAGATGCCAATTTCGATGCGCCATATTTACCTGAATCGCCGCATTGATGATCGCCCGCGTCTGCATGGCGCCAATCTCCGGATACGTAACATCCAAACGGCATCCGCGATGCCCCATCATCGGATTAAATTCTTTCAGCTGTGCATCCGCATTCTTAACATCATCCACCGTGATATGCATCTTGGCCGCAACCTCTTTGATTGCTTCTTCTGTCTGCGGTAAAAATTCATGCAGAGGCGGATCCAACAAACGAATGGTTACGCTGCGGCCTTTAAGGGCTTCAAAGATTCCGCGGAAGTCTTCTGTCTGATAGGGTTCAAGAAGATCCAAAGCCTGCTTGCGCTGCGCTTCTGTTCTGGACACACAAAGCATCCGGATTGCCTCGATCCGTTCCTTGGAATTAAAGAACATATGCTCCGTGCGTACCAAGCCGACGCCCTCCGCACCAAATGCCAGCGCTCTGGCCGCATCTTCCGGCGTGTCCGCATTTGTGCGGATTTTCATCGTTCGACGCTCATCCGCCCATTTCATAAAGGTTGCAAAATTACCGGAAATCGTAGCCGGAACCGACTTAACTTCACCACGATAGACAAGGCCGGTATTTCCATCTACGGAAATCACGTCTCCTTCTTTAAACACTTCGCCGTTGACCGTAAACTTTTTGCCCGCTTCATCAACCTTGATATCACCACAGCCGCATACACAGCAAGCGCCCATACCGCGCGCCACAACCGCCGCATGCGAAGTCATACCACCGCGAACCGTCACGATGGCTTGCGATACATGCATGCCGGCAATATCTTCCGGCGATGTTTCCAGACGAACAAGAATCACTTTCTTTCCGGCTTTAGCCTGCTCTTCCGCAACTTTGGCGGTAAAGACGATATGGCCGCATCCTGCTCCCGGCGCCGCGGCCAAACCCTTGGCAATCACATCGCCGGCCTTCTTTTTCAAATCTTCCTTATCAAATGTCGGATGCAGAAGATCATCCAGCTGCTTAGGCTCCACCTTAAGCAATGCCTCATCCTTGGTGATGAGTTTTTCCTTTACCATATCCACGGCAATCTTCAAAGCCGCATTTGCCGTACGCTTGCCATTGCGGCACTGCAGCATGAACAGATGACCGTGTTCAATCGTAAATTCCATATCCTGCAGATCATGATAATGATGCTCCAGAAGATCGGATATGCGGGCAAATTCCTTATAGGCATGCGGCATGGTCTTTTTCAGCTCGGCAATCGGCTCCGGGGTACGCACACCGGCCACGACATCTTCACCCTGCGCATTCATCAAGAACTCGCCGAACAGTTTCTTCTCACCGGTCGCCGGGTTGCGTGAAAAGGCAACACCGGTTCCGCAATCATCCCCCATATTTCCGAATACCATTTCCATGACGGATACGGCCGTTCCCCAAGAGTCCGGAATATCATTCATTCTTCTATAATAAATTGCCCGCTCATTATTCCAGGAACGGAAAACCGCCATCACGGCGCGATTCAGCTGGACAATCGGATCCTGCGGAAAATCTTCCCCAAGATTCTTCTGATAGAATTTTTTGAACTGTTCGGTCAGTTCCACCATATCTTCAGCTGTTAAATCAATATCCTGTTTGACGCCCTTCTTCTCTTTCATTGCGTCGATCAGTTCTTCAAATTTGGATTTATTCAAACCCATGACAACATCGCCGAACATCTGGATGAAGCGACGATAAGAGTCATATGCAAAGCGCCTGTTCTGTGTCTTATTTTCAACAACCCGGACAACTTCATCATTCATGCCCAGATTGAGAATCGTATCCATCATGCCCGGCATGGACGCCCGCGCACCGGAGCGAACCGATACCAGCAGCGGGTTCTTCGTATCGCCAAGCTTCTTGCCGGTTGCCTTCTGCAGCCAGACAACATATTTGTCGATCTGCTTCTGAATTTCCAAAGCGATCTTCTTTCCGTCATTGTAATAACGAATGCACGCTTCCGTCGTGATGGTGAAACCGGAAGGAACCGGCATGCCCAGGTTGCTCATCTCGGCAAGGTTTGCTCCCTTGCCGCCAAGCAGCTCGCGCATGGAACCATTTCCTTCAGAAAACTTGTAGACATACTTTTTAACAGCCATACAGCCTCCCTTTTAAAAT
>CAUTVM010000045.1:0-13452 GCA_963541855.1 uncultured Erysipelotrichaceae bacterium | reverse complement strand
ACAGTGGAAACGATAAAAAACTAATGGGTTTGTTTCATGAATTCTGTGAACGGAACGGTATCGTTCATGATAATGAAGCTATATTTAACCATCTCAATTTATTTGAAGGGAAGGATATTTCAAGGCAACTTAGTTTTTTTGATGAAGTTTGACTACGGAATTGAATATCTATGATATGAGGCGATAGAAAGTAAAACATCTATCGTCTTTTCTTATGCAAAAAATTAAAAAGAGAGGAGGTATGAGAAGTGGAATTTGATTATTTTTATAACCGGGACGGAGACCGATTCAGCTACTATATGCTGCCGAAAATCATAGTAACTGATGAAAGGTTTAAGAACTTATCATCAGATGCAAAGATTTTGTATTCTTGCCTATTGGAGCGAACAAGTCTGTCTTTCAGGAATAAATGGCTCGATGAAAAAAACAAAGTATATATTATATTCACCGTGGAAGAGACGATGGAGATTTCAGACAGATATTTTTTGTAGCGATATTTTTTGTAAAGGTATGATAAAGCATATCTATTTTGTGGCCGAGACAAGCCGCTTAGGATTTTATATGATCGAAAAGTACAGAAAGTATATAGCGAATAAGAGAATGGATATGATTCAACGCCATGCAGCGGTTGGAGATGCCTGAAAAAGTGGTATCCTGTTTTACAGGGATAGCCGTCCGTTAAGCATGAACGATTGATACAGTCAACATGGTTTCAACTACATTGGGGAAAGGACTATATGCGGATAGAAGATCAACGTCTGAAATTGAGTGCCAAACGAATAGAAGCGATGCATGCTCTTGGCTTGGACGATACACAAGCACTTCTTTCATACTATCCGATCCGCTATGAATGCCTCAACGCCGTTCCCTTTTCCGATTGGGCGATCGGCATGCGCATCACCATATCCGGTACATTGTGTCATACGATTCGCGTCACACACTTAGGCGGCCGTAAGTCCATTGCCCGTTTCATGTTGGAGATGGAGGACGGAAACATATTGGACATCTCCATTTTTAACCGCCCGTGGCTTGCGTCGACAAAAGAAGGAACCTGCCTGACCGTTACCGGCATCTATAAGGGCCGAAATCGCATTACCGCCATACAATGCACGGCCCGACCTTTAAACGAGATGGAGGCCATCACGCCGGTTTATTCCACCCGTGCCGACATCGCCCAGCGGACGATCCGCGCCTGTATCCATCGTGCCTTGGAAGTGGAATATCCTTCGCTTGTCGATGATATGCCGCTTGCTTTCAAACGACAATACCAATTGCTGGATCGACGAAACGCATTGCGCATGGTGCATATGCCTAAAACAATGGGAGAAGTCGCATTGGCTTTACGCACTCTGAAATATGCGGAATTTCTTCGCTTTTTTGTTGCCATTGCTTTAAGACAAAATGAAAACGGCGTACAGGCTTACAAACAGCCTCGCCATGTTGACCATCAGGCAGTACAAAAAATGATAGATGAACTTACATATACCCTGACCCCGGATCAGAAAAAAAGCCTTCATGAAATCATTGCCGATATGGAATCCAACCACATTATGCACCGCCTGTTACAAGGTGATGTCGGCTGTGGAAAAACGGCGGTAGCAGGCTTAGCTTTATATGGGTGCGTAACGGCAGGCATGCAAGGCGTTCTTTTAGCGCCAACCGAGCTGCTTGTTCAACAACATCTATATGCATTGCAGAAGCTTTTTGACCATCGCCATGTACGTATTGCGGCGCTCTATGCAAGTTTGCCAGCTATTAAACAGAAAGAAATTCTGGAACGCATGCGCGAAGGACAGTTGGATATCATCATCGGAACGCACAGCCTTCTTTCTGACCGAGTTCAGTTTGGCGAGGCGGGGTTGATTGTCGTGGATGAGCAACAGCGCTTCGGCGTCGAGCAGCGCCAGCGACTATGGCAAAAAGGACCGCAGACCGATTTTCTGATGATGAGCGCCACGCCCATTCCGCGGACACTTGCATCCGCCTTATTTGGAGATATGGAAGTCAGCACCATTGAAACAATGCCCCCGGGACGAAAGCCGGTTAAAACGGTTCTGCTACATGAAAACTCGTTTCGCAAGGTCCGCCAAGAGGTGGAAGAGGTTCTTTCAAGCGGACACCAGCTCTATGTGATTTGCGCTTCTATTGAACGAAACGAACAATTTCATGCACGCTCCGTACAAGATATAGCCAAAAGCCTGCAGGTTCTCTTTCAAGATCGTTACGTCGTCGCCGCCCTGCACGGTTCCTTACCGGCAGCGGAACGAGAAAAAGTCATGCAGAATTTTGCGGCCGGTCAAGTAGATGTTTTGGTTTCGACGACGGTCGTCGAGGTGGGCGTGAATGTTCCCAATGCCACCGGTATGATCATCTATGATGCCGATCGTTTCGGCCTGAGTCAGCTGCATCAGTTACGCGGGCGCATACAGCGTGGAAATACACAAGGCATATGTTGGCTGCTGACCGCTTCCAAAGATGAGCAGGTCGCAAAACGACTGGATGTGCTTGTCCGCTCACATAACGGCTTTGAAATTTCCTGGTGGGACTTACGGCTTCGCGGCCCGGGTGATATACTGGGAACAAAGCAAAGCGGCCTTCCGGATTTTACGGTAGGATCTTTGGCGGAAGATACCCGCATCATGCAACAGGCCCGTTTGGACGCAGAGAAAATGATGCGGGAAGCGGAACATCCGGATTACCGTCTGTTTCTGGATCATGTCCGTACAAATATGGAGCAGCGCCGCAACACATAAAGCGGGAGGTCTGATTTTGACGATCAAAGAATGGTTTGCAGAACGCGGCATCACGATTCATAAACCGCATCTGTTTGAAGAAGCCTTGACGCATACAAGCTATGCCAATGAACACCATACGGGCTTTAATAATGAACGGCTGGAATTTATGGGCGACGCCGTTTTGCAATTATGGAGTTCCAAAGAAATATTTTCTTTGCGGCCAAAGTTATCGGAAGGCGAAATGACGCGTTTGCGCGCAGAGCTTGTTCGTGAAGAATCACTGGCTTCTTATGCTCGAAAAAGCGGCCTGAATCAATGGCTGAAATTAGGCAGCGGCGAAGAAAAGAGCGGCGGGCGGCAAAAGGACGCCATCTGCGGCGATTTGTTTGAAGCGGTTTTAGGCGCAATCTATCAGGACTCGGGATGGGAAAGTGTCGAACATTGGCTGCAGAAAATCATGAAAGCGGATATTCGCCATCCGCAAAGTATCAATTCCTTCAAAGACTACAAAAGCCGCCTGCAGGAATTTGTACAGACTGATTCACGCCGCACTGTCCATTATGTGCTGATCAAAGAAGAAGGACCGTCCAACGCACCGACATTTACGATGCAGGTGATCGTTGACGGTCTGGTTATGGGAAGCGGTTTTGGCAGTTCAAAAAAAATGGCTGAACAGGCGGCCGCTCATGATGCCTTTGAGAAACTTGTAAAATAAAAAAGGGGAATTCATGCGGATCAAAGAACAGATGACATCCTTATCAATCGGCAAAGCGGATACCCGGCTGCTGCGCCTGTATGGAGAAAACCGCCTGGAAGAACAAAGGAAGCGATATATCCGTCTTTTAAAGCGGGCATTGGACTTGTATGGCGATGAAGAAGCGATTCTTGTCTCCGCCCCAGGGCGCACGGAAATCGGCGGAAATCATACCGATCATCAGTTCGGAAATGTGCTGGCCGCTTCCATTGACCTTGACATTGCGGCGGTGGTGATCAAAAGCGACGACCATCTGATACACTATGCCTCCGATTCATTTCATGTAAAGCCGGTGAATATTCTGGATCTTGATATGCAGGCGTCTGAAAAAAATACGACGGAAGCTTTAATCCGCGGAATTTCGGTCGGCTTGCAAAAAGCCGGATATCATATCGGCGGCTGTAAGATTTATGCCGAAAGCGACGTGCTGCCGGGCAGCGGAATGAGTTCGTCGGCAGCTTTTGAAATTCTGCTGGCTTCGATTCAGAATATTCTTTATAACCACTTGAAAATATCGCCGCTTGCCTGTGCAAAAGCGGGACAGTTTGCGGAAAATGTCTATTTTGGAAAAGCATCCGGACTGATGGATCAGGCCGCATGTGCCAGCGGCGGCTTTGCAGCGATTGATTTTTATGATCCCCAGCAGCCGATCGTGGAAAAGATCAACTATGACTTTGCCGCCAGCGGACTGGTGCTGGTATTGACCGATTGCCGACAATCCCATGCGGAATTATCGGATGAATATTCATGTATTCCCTCCGATATGAAAGCAGTCGCCGCTGTTTTGGGACAAAAGACATTAAGCCGTGTCAAGATGGATGATTTTTTCAGCCATGGGCAAAGCATACGCCAGACTTGCGGAGATCGCGCTTTTTTAAGAGCATTTCATTTTCTGCACGAAACAAAACGGGCAAAAATGGAAAAAGAAGCATTAGAAGCCAATGATATAAAGCGCTTTCTCGAACTGATTATCGCCTCGGGCCGCTCTTCATTCATGTATCTGCAAAACGTCTATGCGGCAGGACAAACACGCCATCAGTCCTTGGCGGTAGGCTTGGCGATCAGTGAACATATGCTGTGCGGCAAAGGCGCATGGCGCGTTCATGGCGGCGGTTTTGCGGGAACGATTCAGGCCTTTGTACCGCAAGGTATGGTGCGTGCATATCAAGCGCAGATGGAAGCCGTTTTCGGTAAAGGATGCTGCTATATTCTTCATATTCGCGATGTCGGCGGCATTCAAGTTGCCTGATTTTCTTCATATCTTCGCCCGATATTCAAGAGCATTTTTTTCAGATCATTCATGTTAAAATGACCCCATGAGAGACACATTGAAAAAATTTCTTCATGATGACCTGTTTTCTTCAATCACTTTGCCGGAAACACTTCTTCTGGAAACTGTCCGCTATTATCGTTCTGCACAAAGGCTGGAGGTCATTCTTCACCATGACGTCCCGCTTTTATATACCGATTATGCTCACCTGCAGCGTGCTTTGGAGCAATGGAGTCATGTTCCTGTAACGCTGATCATACATACCGCTTCTTCCCACACTTCCCAGATGGAACTGCAGAAATATGTAGGGGGCTGGTGTTCCTGTCATCCGTCCGCTTCATTTTTAGCGGACGCGTCTGTTTTTTTTGATGTTGACAAGCAATCGCTGACGCTGCGTTTTCTGGATGACAAAAGTGTAGCGAAAGCACAAAAAGTCTTAGAACAAGTCCGGTTTTTTTTGCAAAATGTCGGTCTTGGTACAATCGCGCTGCAGGCCGAACTTTTTCAGATTGCGACCCCTGAAGTTGAAACCGTATCGGTAAAACAGACGCCGGCATCCGCGCCTAAAACCGTTCGTACTTCTTCGCGCTTGCGCAAACGGCGTGAAGATCTGCCGATCACGCCGTTAAAAGAAGTCGTCTCGCCGCAGGATGATATTCATATCGTCGGCGATATTTTTGCGTCCGATCTGGTCATGACTAAAAAAGGCAGCGCCATTCAGAATTTATCCGTATTTGACGGAACGGACGCCATGTTGGTAAAACGCTTTGAAGGAACACGCTGCACAAGAAAGGAAATGGAAGAAGTCGCGCAAGGGGATCGCGTGGATATCGTCGGTTCGGTTCAGTTTGATACATTCGCCAAAGATCTGGTGCTGATGGCCAGTCATATTGAAAAAAAAGAAAAACCGAAAATTGCGGATGCCTCCAAAGAAAAGCGCGTTGAACTGCATATGCATACCAATATGTCCGAGATGGACGGCATATGTGAAGGCGCCCAGGTTGTAAAATTCGCCTGGGATTTCGGTCTGGAAGGTATATGCATCACGGACCATGCGAACGTGCAGTCTTTTGTCAAAGCATTTAACACTGCAAAGATGTTAAAGAAAAAAGATCCGGATCATGTTTTTCAGGTCGGTTTCGGATGTGAGATGAATATGGTGGATGACCGTCTTTGCATCGTTCGCAACGGTTCTGACACCCCGATTGATCAAGCGGAATATGTCGTCTTTGACTTGGAAACGACAGGCCTTTCCTGTCATTATGATTCGATTATTGAATTCGGCGCGGTTAAAGTGCACAACCATCTGGTAGTGGATCGCATGCAGAAGTTCATTAAACCACCGCATCCGATTCCCGCTTATATCACGAAAAAAACAAATATTACCGATGCGATGGTGGCGGATGCCCGCTCATTTGGCGAGAGTATTGATGAAATCCTGGCATGGATCGGCAATGATGTATTGGTGGCGCATAATGCGACATTTGACTATCATTTTCTCAATGAAGAGCTGCGCCGTCTGCATCGGCCCGCTTTAAAAAACTGCGTGATTGATACCTTGGATATGGCCCGCGCACTTTTGCCGGAGCGCAGAGCATATCGTCTTGGAAACATCGCCCGTTTTTATCGCGTTGCCTATGATGAAGAGGCGGCGCATCGAGCGGATTATGATGCGGAAGCCTTGGCAGGTGTTTTTTTGAGCCTGCTCCGTGATGCGCAGGCTAAAGGCGCCTGCACATTGAATGATCTGCAGAATAAGATACAAGATGATTTTGTCTATCGAAAAATACCGCGGAGTCATGTGGTGATCATGGCTAAAAACAGAGCAGGCATTAAACGCTTGTATGAGCTGGTCTCAAAATCCTATACGACAACGCTGGCCGTCATGGGTAAGTCCAGCAGAGAAGGAGGCGAAATTACCGCCGAGCCGCGTATCTTGCGTCGTGATATTGAACAGGATCGCCGAAATATTCTCGTTGGCACATCCTGCTTGAATAATGAGGTTTTTGAATTGGCCTGCAATGGCGATGATATGCGTCTTTTACAAGCCGTGATGTTTTATGATTATGTCGAATTACAGCCGTTGGCAAACTTTACAACCTTTGTCGCGCAAGGGAAAGTGCCAAGTATGGATCGCTTAAAAGATGTACAACGGCGAATGATTCGGGCCGCAAAGATTGCCGGTATTCCGGTTGTTGCCGACAGTGATGCGCATTATTGCCGTCCTGATCAGAAGATTTTCCGTGACGTTTATATCATGTCCCAGGGGGTTGGGGGAGTGGCGCATCCGCTGTATATCCGCGATGAGAAACTGCGCATGCGGACCAAAAATCCCGATCAGCATATTCGCGGTACGGATGAGATGAAAGAGGCTTTCTCCTGGCTGGAAGATCCGGCTTATGTTCATGAAATTGTCGTGGAAAATCCGAAAAAAATCATGGCGATGCTGGATCCTTTAACACAGCCGGTACCGGATGGAACTTATCCGCCGATATTGAACAACTCTGCTTCTCATTTACGCACGATCTGCTATAAAACGGAGAAGGCCTTATATGGCTTTCAAGATCAGATTCCTGACGTCATTCATGACCGCTTGGAACAAGAACTTGAAAATATTATCCGCAACGGTTTTGACGTGCACTATTACATTGCCCATCTGCTCGTTAAAAAATCAAATATGGATGGTTATGTCGTCGGCTCGCGTGGCTCCGTCGGTTCTTCCTTTACCGCGACCATGTCTGGCATTACAGAAGTCAACCCGTTACCCCCGCATTATCGCTGCCCGCGCTGTCATTACAGCACCTTTGATGTCGATCCTTCCGCCAGATCGGGTTTTGACTTGCCGGATCGACCATGTCCCAAGTGCGGCGCCTTGATGACGGGCGATGGTCATAACATTCCCTTTCAGACATTCCTGGGATTTAATGCGGACAAAGTGCCGGATATTGATCTGAATTTCTCCAATGAATATCAATGGCGGGCGCATGCATTTATCCGCGAAGTTTTCGGCGAACGTCATGCTTTTCGCGCCGGTACGATCGGCACGGTTGCCGAGAAAACGGCTTTCGGCTATGTGACGGGATATTGCGAGAAAATGAATATCACGGATATGCGGCGGCCGATGAAAGAATATCTGGCAGAAGGCTGTCAGAATGTGAAACGTACATCCGGGCAGCATCCGGGCGGCATTATTATTATTCCCGACGCATATGACGCGGAAGACTTTACACCGGTGCAATATCCGGCCAATGATCCATCGGCGGATTGGAAAACAACCCATTATGATTTCCATGATATTCACGATAATGTATTGAAATTTGATATTCTGGGCCACGTTGACCCGACCGCAATGCGTTTATTGGAAAAAATCGCCGATCGAAAACCGATGACCCTGCCGATGAATGATCCGGAAACATTATCATTGTTTTACAGTGATGAGGCGTTGCAGGCCGATCCGCGCATATACAAAAAAGAAACCGGGGCCCTGGGCTTGCCGGAATTTGGCACCCGGACGACCAGACGCGTTCTGGAGGAAACAAAGCCGCATTGTTTTTCAGAGCTGGTCATGATCTCGGGACTAACACATGGAACGGATGTCTGGGCGGGAAATGCGGAAACCTTGGTGCAAAACGGCCATCCATTGGCACAGACGATTGCCTGCCGCGATGATATCATGACGTATTTGCTGGAAAAGAAACTGGAGCCGATTGATGCCTTTCATATTATGGAGCATGTGCGCAAGGGCAAGGGACTGACGGCAGATGAAGAGGCTGACATGAAAGAACATCATGTCCCGGAATGGTACATTGATTCTTGCAAAAAAATCAAATATATGTTTCCGAAAGCGCACGCCGTAGCGTATGTCATGATGGCGGTGCGCATCGCCTGGTATAAGGTACATGAACCATGGAATTTCTATATTCAGTTTTTCTCTCTGCGTTGTGATCAGTATGAAATTGAAACCATGACCAAAGGTTTGGCGGCCATTCGCGAACGCATGAATGATATCAGCGAGCGGGCTTCCAACCGCTATGCGGAAAATCCGGCTACGGCGAAAGAAAAAAGTCTTTTGGACACGTTGGAAGTCTGTGAAGAATTATATGCGCGCGGATATACCATAGCCAATGTGGACCTCTATCATTCCCAAGCCAATATCTTTTGCGTTCTTAAACCGGATACCAAGACAATCATTCCGCCATTTACGGTTTTAGACGGTTTAGGCGAAGCGGTTGCCGAAAGCGTGGTAGAGGCCCGTAAAGCCGGCTCATTCTTGTCAAAAGAAGATTTACGCAAGCGCACAAAGCTGACCGATACCCATATGCGCAAGCTGGAGATGATGGGTTGCCTGAATGGCCTTGAAGAAACCAATCAGATGCGTTTATTTTAGCTTGCAAGAAAGCGTTGATTTTGTTATATTACGGTTAGCGGTAAGGAGTGCGAAAGCACTCCTTCATTCTTGTCTGGGAGGACTATGGAAGATATTGAACGCTTAAAAACGATTTTAGAACCTGTACTTTGTGATCTGGGCATTAAACTTTATGATCTAACATGGGTTCAAAACGGCAGAGAACATACATTGCAGGTTTCGATCATGCGGCAGGACGGCACAATGGATCTGGATACCTGCGCATTGGTCAGCGAAAAGCTCTCCGCCCGACTGGATCAGGAAGATCCCTTTGAAAACTCCTATACCTTGGAAGTATGCAGCCCGGGAGCGGAGCGGGTCATAACCGATCTGGATGAATTAAAAAAATTACCATACGTGCATGTCCGTCTCAAACATGCCGTTACAAAAGGCAATACATTTACCGGGCAGGTGGACGCATATGAAAATCATATGATCACATTGTCCTATCGGGACAAGGCGGCAGTCCGCTCGATCCGTTTTGCGGATGCGGAGATTGAATTGATCCGCTATGCGGTCAAACTATAAGAGGCAATTGAGGAGAGCAAACATGGCTATTAATTTTAAAAAACTGGTGGCGGCGTTAGGCGAAGTGGAAACCGATACGAAGATATCGGAAGAAGTAATCGTGGATGCGTTGAAAGAAGCCTATATTAAAGCTTATAAGAAAACTGTCGGCCTTGATGATATCAATGTGGAGGCGGAATTGAATGCCAAAAATAAATCCATTGATATTTATCAAATATACAATGTGGTTGAAAATGTGGAAGACGATGAACTGCAAATGGATCTGGAAGAAGCCAGAAAGTGGAAAAAGGATGCGGTTTTAAATGACAAGGTCCGTCTGAAGGTTGAAATTGACGCGGATGATATGAGCCGGGCGGCGGCCTCGCTGGCCCGCAACGTATTGCGCCAGAAGATCCGGGAAGCGGAAAAAATCGCTGTCTACAGCGCCTACATTGATCTGCTGGATGAAATGGTGATCGGTGTCGTTGACTCGGTAAAAGATAAATTTGCCTTGATCAATCTGGGCAAGACGATTGCTTTGATGCCTCGTTCCGCACAAATGCCCGGGGAAAGGCTGGTTGACGGCCAGCGTATCCGGGTTGTGATCACGGAGGTTAACAAAGACACCAAAGGTTCGCAGGTTCTGGTCAGCCGGGCGGACGCCATGCTGGTGAAACGTCTGTTTGAAAAAGAGGTTCCGGAAATCTCACAGGGTATTGTTGAAATCAAGGCCATTGCCCGTGATGCCGGGGAAAGAACAAAAATGGCGGTCGTTTCCTATAATGATGAAGTGGACCCGATCGGCGCCTGTATCGGGCAAAGAGGAAGCCGTGTGCAGGAGATCATTGAAGAACTGCATGGGGAAAAAATTGATATTTTTCAATGGAGCGAGGATATCACGGTGCTGGTGAAGAATGCTTTGGCTCCGGCTGAGATTACAGCCGTTCTGCCGGGTGATGATGAACATAGCTTATTGGTGATCGTCGATGATGATCAGCTGTCGTTGGCGATTGGCAAGAAGGGAAAAAATGCCCGCCTGGCGGTGAAGCTGACAAACCGCAAAATTGATATCAAGACCAAAGCAGAATTGGAAGCGATGGGCAAGAATTATGATGAGCTGGTTGCGCTGGCCCAAATGAAACAGGACACAATCCGTGCGGAGCAAGAGCGCAAGGCGGCGAAGAAAGCTGCAGATCAGTCGCCTGAAGATATCAAACGGCAGGAATTGCTGGATGCGGCAAAAGCGAAAGCACAAGAAGCGCTGGATGCGGCCGGGGATGAAGTGATGCCGGAAGAAATGATGGAAACATTAAGTGATCGCGCTCGTGATGAAGTCTTTGCGACATCCGTTGTGGAAGAAGATAAGGCGGAAAAAGCGGAGCCTGCCATTGAAGAGAAACCGGTTGAGATAGAAGAAGAGATCGTCACAAAGCCAGTTGAGAAAACGATTGCGCCGAAGAAAAAGAAGGTGAATCTGGAAGAGATGGCGCAGAAGAACGACTATGTTTCCGTATTTGAAAAACTGGCGGATACATCCAAGAACCGTACTTCCATGCCGGTTAAGAAACGGCCGAAGCGGAAAGCGGAGGAAGATTCAATCAAGCTGACGAATGCTGAATTGATGAAACAGCTGGCGGAAAAGAACAAGCATCTGCAGGAAAATGTCAAACCGATTTATTCTGAAGAAGAGCTGGCGGAGATTGAGGCGCAGCAGGAAGCGGAAGAAGACAGCCGGTATGATATTGACTACGATGAATATGAAGACTATTACAAAGATGAGGAAAGTGGGAAGTAATGCGAAAAATTCCAATGCGTACCTGTGTGGTGACAGGAGAGCGCATCGCTAAAAACGACCTTCTGCGGATTGTCAGAACGCCGCAAGGAGAAATCAAAGTGGATTTTGGCGGCAAGATGAACGGCCATGGAGCTTATTTGAAGAAAGATCCGGCCGTCATAGCCAGGGCCAAAAAATCCAAAGCATTGACACGCGCTTTAGAAACAGACATTCCGGAGACTTTCTGGGAAGTTTTGCAAAGGGCGATAGAACACTGAGAAGAAAAAGGGAAGGGGTGATAGGTGACTTTGATGCATAAAAGAACCTGATGGTTCGGAAGGGAGAAATTAATTATGCCAGCAACAAAACGTGCCTCGACACGCAAACCGTCTAACAGCGGCAAGCGTAACCGCAATAACACCTTTGAAACATCAAAGCCCACCGTGACGAGCCCTAAAAAAGCGGCGGTTGAGATTCATGCGATAGAATATACCGATGGCATTACCTTAGGACAACTCGCCAAAAAATGCGGCCGATCTGCCTCTGATCTGATCAAGGTTTTATTCATGCAAGGCAAGATGGCGACGATCAACAGTATTTTGGATCAGGATATGGTCGAAACGATTTGCCTGGAATATGATATTGAGCCGACGAAAGTTCAGCCGAAAGATGAAGATTCTTTAGAAGATGAGGAACCGGATGATCCCAAGCTGTTAAAAGAAAGAGCCCCGATCGTAACCGTCATGGGACATGTCGATCATGGCAAGACGACGCTGCTGGATTCGATTCGTAAAACCCGTGTTGCCAACAGCGAAGCCGGCGGCATTACACAGGCGATCGGTGCTTATCAGGTAACCGTACACGGCAAAAAAATCACCTTTCTGGATACCCCAGGGCATGAAGCCTTTACGGCTATGCGGGCGCGGGGAGCAGCGGTTACGGATGTTGCGATCATTGTTGTCGCTGCGGATGACGGCGTGATGCCCCAAACGAAGGAGGCAATTGATCATGCCCGGGCGGCCAACGTTCCGATGATTATTGCCGTTAACAAGATGGATAAACCGGAAGCGAATCCGGAGCGCGTGCGCAGTGAGCTGGCGGAAATGAATATCATGCCGGAAGAATGGGGCGGCGATACTATTTTTGTTAATGTATCAGCTCGCAAAGGAGATGGAATAAAGGAGCTTCTGGAAACGGTGCAAACGATTGCCGACGTTCTGGAACTGAAAGCAAATCCGAAGAAACTGGCAACCGGAACCGTGATTGAAGCGCGATTAGATAAAGGGCGCGGGCCGGTCGCAACAATTCTTGTGCAAAACGGAACTTTGCATCATGGTGATCCGGTCGTCGTCGGTGCATGCTTTGGTAAAATCCGGCGCATGACGAATGAGGACGGCATAGAAGTCAAAGCAGCCGGACCATCGACGCCGGTTGAAATAATCGGTTTAAACGATGTTCCTTTAGCCGGGGATCATTTCCGCAGCTATGCAAATGAGCGGGATGCTCGTGCGGTTGCGGATCGGCGTAAACGTAAGGCGATTGAAGCGGGGCGGCGTAAAAGTGCAGCCGTTACGTTGGAAGATCTTTCAAAAGAAATCGCTGCCGGCGCCATCAAGGAAATTCCGGTTATTATCAAAGCGGATGTGCAGGGATCGGCTGAGGCGGTTCGCTCAAGCCTGAATAAACTGGAAGTGGAAGGGGTGAAAATCAACGTCATTCATTCGACTGCCGGGGCGATCAATGAGACGGATATCATGCTGGCGGATGCCTCGCATGCCATGATCATCGGCTTTAATGTCCGTCCGGATGCCATGCTTCGAAAAAAAGCGGCTGATGCGGGCGTTACAATCCGCCTGCATACAATTATTTATAAAGTGACGGAAGAAATGGAACATGCTATGAAAGGCATGCTGGATCCGGTTTATTCGGAAGTTGTCATCGGCCAGGCGGAAGTCAGAGAAACATATAAAATTTCCAAAATCGGCACCGTCGGGGGCTGTATGGTAA
>CAUTVM010000044.1:0-14299 GCA_963541855.1 uncultured Erysipelotrichaceae bacterium | reverse complement strand
TTTCCATGCATGCTCTGATTGCAGCATACAGCCCGATGGGACAAGATTGGCTGACACAGTTGAAAAAAGTATTGAGCGAAAATGTAGCCTATGCCTATGACTATATACAGACCTACTTTGCCGATGTCACATGCGCCCGCCCGCAAGGAACCTACATGCTGTTTTTGGATTGTTCCCAATGGTGCGCACATCATCATTGTACATTGGACGATTTGCTGAAAAAGGGCGCGGAAATCGGTGTTATGTGGCAGGATGGCCGTCCTTTTCATGGCGAAAACTGTATTCGCATGAACTTGGCTTTACCAAAAGAACTTGTCATTGAAGCTTTGAACCGCCTGCACGATCATATTTTTAGGGACTGAAAGGAAAAACATGGCAAAAACACCGGAAACATTAAAACTGGAACATGCCTTGCAGGAAAATTGTGCACGCAACGGAATTTTTGGCTGTGAAGAAGTCACCATCGGCTTCCCCTGTGACGGCCATGGTGATGAGATCGCCGATTTTGTATCCATGCATGCAACCGGGATACTGACCTGCTATGAAATTAAAGTTACGCTGGCCGATTTAAAAAGTGAAAATAAATTATCCTGGTACGGTGATTTGAATTATCTTGTGGTGGCAAAATCATTGGAACAAAAAGTCACCAACTGGGATCTTTATATTCCGCCTTGGGTCGGCGTTTACAGCTCGCCAAGTCTGATGCGCATTCGTATAGCCAAAAAGCGTATCCTTTCACAGACACAGCGAACCATGCTTAAAGATTCTTTAATCCGTACTTTATATAACAAAATGTGCGAAGCGCGACAGGCGGCAGATATTTCCGCTTTACGCGCACTTGCAAAAGAAAAAAAAGAAAGTGAGCAGCGCCTGGAAACATACAGGCAGGAAGTCGAGCGCACAATCTGGACGGTGGAAGATTATACCCGTTTCTACCGCCTGAATCATCAAAATCCTACCTATTCCCTTGCCCGGGATGCCAAAGTACAGCGTCAGGAATATGAAAAGCGAAAGCAGGGAATATTCACATGGCAAAAAGAAAATTGCGGATGGAAATGCCCGGCATGCGGAAAAGTGCAGAACGCACCTACGCCTTATTGCGCATGCTGTGGCTGTGACCTGCGTTTATTGCAGGAAACGGACAGCGGCTTTTGAACAAAATTGCGATTGAAGCCTCCATGGCCATATTTTATGCCTGTTTCTCATGCTTCTCTTTTCTCAGCACATACAGGCTGATAGCAGCCAAAAATAACGATATTCCGCACACAATCCATTCGATTGTCCATATGTCCATTCGCTTCATCTGCAGATAAGCAATGAAAAAATCAATCAGGCCGTGCAAAAAGATGGCTATCAAAAGCCGGCTTTTTTGTTTATGACATAAACCGTACCATACAAATACGGTTAAGCTCACCTGCAATAACATTGCACTTAAGCGCTCAATACCTGTCTGCATCATGGAAGCTGACGGTGTACTTGCCAGCAATTGCGGTTGACTGCCCAATAAAACTACATTTAGGCCTACCAGCACTAAGGCCTCAATACCTCCATGACCGATACCGAAAGCAATACAATCCGCTCCTGATTCCAGCTTCCCTTTTTTCATGAAAATCCAGCGCCCGATTTCTTCAAATAAACCTGCCGACAAAGCAATGCCGGCTATGATAAGAAGCGGATGTATACGCCTTTCTTCCGTATACCATGCCTGCGCGGCGACATATCGCAATAATGGAATACGCAGAAAAAGCTGCATAATCGTAAAACATAAAACACCCAGCAGAACCGGTTTGATTTTACGTTGACAAATTGCTGCACCGATAATCAATCCGAGCGGCAGGATAAAGGTTGCCCCAACCGCAAACCAATATGTCCTCATGACTGCACTCCCCATTTTTGAATGATACCGATCACATCCTTTAAATCATCTACAATTATATCGGCTTCTCTTTGATCACTGATTCCCATCGCGTCCTTCAGCGCAATAACCCGTGCCCCTGATTCTTTCCCGGCCCGGATACCCATTTTAGAGTCTTCAATCACAACCGTTTCAAAACGCGAAACACCATAATCTTTCATTGCCTTTTTAAAAATAAACGGATCCGGTTTTGAATGACCAAGCTCATAGCCGCTGTAAATCGGAATTGAAAATTCTCCAAGCCCGATCTCTTTCAAGCCTTCCGCTACCCGCTGACTTGCCGAGTTTGTTCCGATCACAATCGCAACACCATGTTGGCGTAAAAAAGACATCAGTTCATAGCGATGCGGTGAGGCGATTTCAGCTAATGGCGGCATAGCGAATGACCGATAGGACACAACACCGTCACGGCACGAGCGATAGGCTTCCTGATCCATAAAGCACTCATCCATGATTTTGGATCGGATCAACCCGTTGGCGCCGGACAAGGCGGCCAGATCCTCTTTGGTAAATGTAATTCCGGCACGTGTCAGACGATCCATCGTCTGCCGGATACTGACTTCCTCAGTGGCTACAAGCGTTCCATCATAATCAAACGCGGCTAAACGAATCATGGCATTCCTCCATCTGTGTTTTATCGTAATACTTTCAAAACGATGCCAAGGTCAAACTGATTTTAAACTTTTTCATAATGCGGTAATCGCCGCAAGTGCGCCAAATATGATGCCCGGAAAATTTGCCGCGATAAGCGGCCAATCCTTTTTTTTCTGAAAAAACCCGTAACATACCCATAAAGTACAGTTGATTGCGGCCACCATCGGCTGTAAAAAACCGCTTTTATTTCCATGTATGTTATTCATGATCTGAGGAAAATAGGATATGTACATCAGCATCGCCGTACATGTCGCAACCCATCCTAAAATTTTAAATGCTTTCTGAGTCATTGTTTTCCTTCTTTCCGCTTTACACATTCTTTTTCATATGTGCCGTATTTGAAACTATCATGCCCATAAGAAACTAATGCATGATGCATACTCATTATAAACATACACTCTTGAATCCGATATAATAAAAGTGCGAAAAGAGAGAAGGAGAAATCATGTTTAAAATAACCATACGCCCCACCTATGATGAAGTGTCTGCAGAAGCTTTCAAAATCATGCAGGAAGTCATGCGCAAAGAAAGACCGGTGCTGGGACTGGCAACCGGATCAACGCCGCTTGGCCTGTATAAAGAAATGATCCGCGACCATCGGGAAAATGGCACTTCCTATCACAACACCGTCACCTTTAATCTGGATGAATATGTCGGATTACCGAAGGAACACGCACAGTCTTATTATACATTCATGCATGAAAATCTGTTTAATCATCTCGACTGCCCGGAAGAAAATATTCATATTCCCGAAGGCGACAGGGCAGACGAAAATCAAGCCTGCATCGACTACGAAAATCTGTTGAAGCAATATACCGTCGACATTCAGGTTCTTGGAATCGGCAGCGACGGACATATCGCCTTTAATGAACCCGGTACTTCTTTTACAAGCGAAACTCATTTGATGACATTAACCGAGCAGACAAGACGCGATAATGCCCGCTTCTTTGATCATGACATCCGTCAGGTTCCCACAACCGCCATCACCCAGGGCCTTGCTTCTATTATGCGGGCTGATAAAATTCTCCTCATCGCAACAGGGGCCAACAAGGCAGAAGCCGTTTACGGCATGCTGAAAGGCCCCGTAACCCAAGCATGCCCTGCCAGTATTCTGCAAAAACATGCAAATGTATACGTCTTCCTGGACAAAGAAGCGGCCGCGAAACTCTGATACCGACACCAAAGGGCCCGCACGAAAGGTGCGGGATTTTTATTTGCAAACGTCATTTTTAAAATCCAAGCTATAATCTGGTATTATTTATTTAGTTGATACTGAACATTTTTATATAATCAGTTTGCGGTATGATGATCATGCTGTTCATGATGGAGGTTTGTTTATGAAAACAGATAAACGTATTTTAAAGTTATGCGTAACGGCATTGATGGCCGCTTTAGCTTACATCTCTTTTACCTTCCTCAAAATCAATATTCCCACCCCGGGCGGGTACACGGCTTTTCATCTCGGCAATACCTTTGTCATCCTTGCTTCGTTATTGCTTGGCGGATGGCTGGGCGGTATCGCCGGGGCAATCGGTATGGGAATCGGCGATATCCTCGATCCGATTTATATCCTCGTTGCGCCTAAAACGATTATTCTGAAGCTCGCCATCGGCTTGATCACCGGCGCCATGGCACATAAAGTATTTAAAATTCACACACGCAGCGGCCGCTCTTTAACATATGCAGTCTTTCTCTCAGCCGGCACGGGTATGTTATTCAACTGCCTTGGCGAGCCGATATTTTCTTATTTTTATACCGCATATATTCTTGGCGCGCCGGAAAAAGCAGCTAAAAGTCTTGCTGCCTGGAATGCGCTTACAACCTGTACAAATGCCATATTGACCATTATCATCGCTTCCATGCTTTATTTGGCTGTTTATCCCCGGTTTCAGAAAAATGGTTTGTTACAGAAAATAGCGCCGCACGATTGATACTATAATAGTAAGCTGCAGGAGGAACATTCGTGCAAAAACAGATTTTCACACTTTTTATGACCTTTCTTAAAATCGGCGCCTGCACGTTTGGCGGCGGCTATGCCATGATTCCGCTCATTCAGCATGATATCGTCGATATCCACCATTGGATGAATCAAGAAGAGCTTCTGGATATTGTTGCGGTCGCTGAAAGCACGCCCGGCCCGGTCGCCATCAACAGCGCCACCTTTACAGGCTATAAAGTCGCCGGCTTCAAAGGCGCATTGGCTGCTACCTGCGGTGTCGCGACACCTTCTTTTCTGATCATTCTTTTTCTCAGTTCCATTCTTGCGCAATTTGAATCCGTCCCCATTGTTCGCTGGGCATTTTCCGGCATTGCCGCCGCAGTATTGGCCTTAGTCATAAATGCACTATGGGCGATGTATAAAGCCTGTCCCAAAAATATCTTCGCCTTGCTCATCATGCTGCTGTGCTTTGTCGGTGTCAGTTTTTTTAAAGTCAGTGCCATTTTCATGCTGGTCGTCAGTGCACTGACGGGATTTGTTTATCTATGCCGAAAGGATAAAAAAGCACAATGAACTTATGGCTTTTATTTTTGGTTTTCTTCAAGATCGGTGCTTTCACATTTGGCGGCGGCTATGCGATGCTGCCGATGATCCGCCAAGAAGTCCTGGCGCACCATTGGATGAGCGATGCCGAACTGATTAACTTTATTGCCGTTTCCGAAAGTACACCCGGATCTTTCGCCATCAATGTTGCAACTTATATCGGCGCACATACAGCCGGAATTATCGGCGCTTTATTAGCCACGGCTGGTGTCATCCTGCCCGGTTTTCTCATCATCCTTCTGCTTGCCAAAAGCTTAACCGCCTTTCAGAAATCACAAGCCGTTCAAGGCATGCTGACCGGCTTGCGGCCGGCAGTTGTCGGCTTAATCGCATCCGCAGCGCTTTCGGTTTCCGCTTCCGTTTTTAATTGCTCGCAGACAATGCCTGTTTTATCTTTCAAAGCCGGCATCCTCGTGATGTCCGTTTATCTCTTGTTTCATAAGCGTACACATCCGATTTTCCTCTTGTTTTTAGCCGCCTTGATCGGCATATCTGCGGGCATGCTGGGCATACTGGGCTGAATTTACAGCCACGTTTTATAATGACGGATATAAAAATATTTGATAACTTCGATCGTTACGCAGTATAAGACTAAAATCAGCAGCAGATAAAGAAAATAAATCGGCGGCAAGGCCGTAAAGACGGAAGAGGGCAGACCGTCAAAGACAAAAGGAATGGTCAATGCCGCTACAATGCCAAGTGCTGAAGCCAGCGCAAGACGAATATCACAATGTGATTGTATAATCGGTCGTTTTGCCGTACGAATGAACTGCACAATGATAATCTGGGAGATCAGGCCTTCCACAAACCAGCCGGTCTGGAAGAAATTTGCTTTTAAAACCGTATTGTACCCAAGTAAGAACCACATCATCAAAAAGGTCAGCACATCAAAAATAGAAGAAGTTATGCCAAAGACATTCATAAAACTTGACATTTCCTTTGTTCCCCATTTATGCGGTTTCTGCAAAAACTCTTCATCGACATTGTCCCACGGAATCGCGGCCTGCGTAAAATCATAGATTAGATTCTGAATTAAAATCTGCAAAGGCAGAATCGGCAGAAACGGAAGAAAAATCGAAGCTGTCAATACCGAAAAAACATTACCGAAATTACCCGACAGCGCCATCTTGAGATATTTAACGATGTTCCCATAAATGCGACGCCCTTCATATATTCCATCCAAAATAACGCGCAGACTTTTTTCCAACAAAATAATATCGGAACTGGCCTTGGCAACATCCGTTGCATTGTCGACGGAAATACCGACATCCGCACTGTGCAGACTGGGCGCGTCATTAACACCATCGCCCATATAGCCTACAACATGCCCATTTTTACGCAGCATATCGACAACGCGCTTTTTCTGCATAGGCGATAAGCGGGCAAAAACATTTGTTTTTTCCACTTCCGCCGCCAGACGAACATCATCCATTGTTTCTAACTGTGCTCCGTCCATGCTCTTCAAGCCGCCGGCAATTTTGCTGTCATATAAACCGACTTCCTTACAAATATGCTCTACTACAACCGGCGCATCGCCTGAAATTACCTTGACATCCACACCCGCCTGATACAATCCTTTAATGGCCTCACCGGCATCCGGTTTAGGCGGATCCAAAAAGGCCACCAGACCAAGGAACGTCATATCGCGCTCATCTTCCGCCGTAAAATTATCATCATCCGTTTCATTGGGAATACTTTTACGTGCCGCAATCGCAATGACATGCAGGCCGTCCTGATTTAAAGCCGCCGCCTGATTGGTGATTTTATCCAGATCGACATCTTTAATATCCACATAATTTTTATCAACCCGTACCCGCCGGCAACAGGCAATAACCGATTCCAAAGCGCCCTTGGTAATCAATACCCTCTCTCCCGGCCCGGGCATCACTTGCGCATCTGCATTGGCCTCTTTTGCCTCAGCATGGCTTTGTACAAGTACACTCATCCGCCGGCGTTCAAAATCATAAGGAATTTCATCAATTTTCTCATAACCGCCCGCATATCTGGGAACATCGTGTGCGTTTCCGTATTCCAAAATGGCACGATCAATCAGATTTTTGACACCGGTTGAATAATAACTGTTCATCCATGCATAATTCAAAACCAGATGCGAATTCCGGCCGTCAATATCCAGATATTTTTGCAGCAAAATTCGATCAATCGTCAGTGTGCCTGTTTTATCGGTACATAAGACATCCATGGCTCCCATATTCTGTATGGCCGACATATTCTTGACAATCGTTTTCTTTCGCGCCAGAAACTGCGCGCCCTTGGCCAAAGTTCCATTGACAATCATCGGTAACATGCCCGGCGTCAAGCCGACCGCAACTGAAAGAGCAAACAGGAAAGCCTCAATCCAGTTATGTTTAAACAGACCGTTGACAACCAGCACAAACAGCACGACAACGACCATATAGACAATCAATATTTTGGTTATCTTATGCAGACTGCGGTCAAAGTCCGTCTCCGTCTGCCCGGAAGCTGCGGCCGCATTGATCATGCCGATATAAGAATGATGACCGGTATGCATGACTACGCCGACACCTGTTCCCGAAGCGACCGTCGATCCGCTCAGGCATATATTTGTTAATTCCGCCGCATTCACTTCCCGTTCATCACAGCCAGCTTTCTTTTCAATCGGAATTGCCTCGCCGGTAAATGCCGATACAGAAAGGAAAAGGTCTTTGCTCTCTAATAAATACAGATCGCCGGAAACGATATCTCCCGAACCGATCATCTCGATATCCCCCGGCACGATATTTTCCACCGGTACTTCAACCGTTTCCCACCCGTCTTCCTTTGGACGACGCATGCGGATCGTATCATGCTCCAGATTGCGTAAATGTTCCATATCTTTATAGGAGCTGTAGTCCTGAACAAAGCGGATCATGGCGCTGGAGCCGGCCAATATAAAAATGATCATGCTGGATAATAAATCCCGTTCCACAATATAGGTAACTGCCCCCAATATTAAAAGAACGAGAATAAATGCATCGGTAAATGCATGCAATAAAAACCAATACCAGTGTCTTTTGTGTGTTGCATTAAGGTCATTGGAACCATATTGTTCCAGACGCTTAAGGCGCTCTTCATCACACAGCCCGACAGTTGCGGCATGCAGCTGCTGCAACATTGCTTCTTTTTTCGTTCGCGCTAATTGTCGAAATCGAATCTCTACGGTTTCTTGATCAGCTCTGTTTTTCAAAGCCGCCATATCCCCTCCACTTTTCTGCTATCAGTGTACCCCTTGCTTCTGTATAAAAAAAGGGATGCTGATCAATCCCGCATTTTATCGCGATTTTTCAACAACCCCAATGTGTCTTTAATTTACTTTTTTACCACAGACGGAAACGGCAATTTCCGCCGCCAGGCCGGCATTATTGAAGACCAGCTGAATATTGGAAGCCAATGAATGACCACCCGTTAAAGATGCAACCTTGGCCAACAAGAACGGTGTACACTCTTTGCCGTGAACCCCTTTTTCATCTATCTCTTTGATGGCCTCATCAATTGCATTATTGATGACCTGTGCATCCATGGAATATTCCTCCGGAATCGGATTGGTAACCAGAATACCGCCCTGCAGACCAAGTTCTTTCTGCGCGCGGAACATATCTGCGGCTTCTTTTGGCGTGTCGAAGCGATAATCCACCTCAAGGCCGGAATGGCGCGTATAGAAGGCCGGCAGCTCTTTCGTTCCATAACCGACAACCGGAACGCCATGCGTCTCCAGATATTCCAATGTCAATGGCAAATCCAGAATTGCTTTTGCACCGGCACAGACAACCATGACCGGTGTGTGGGCCAACTCTTCCAGATCGGCGGAAATATCAAAGGTCTGCTGCGCTCCGCGATGCACGCCGCCGATACCTCCGGTCGCAAATATAGAAATCCCTGCCATATGTGCAATCATCATCGTCGTTGTCACCGTTGTGGCGCCATCTTCTCCTTTAGCGCAAAGTGCCGCAAGGTCACGCCGTGACGCTTTGGCGATAGCCTGCCCTTTCTTGCCGAAATATTCGATTTCTTCCGGCGTCAATCCTGCTTTCAGACGGCCGCCGATAATCGCAATTGTTGCCGGAACGGCGCCATGATCACGAATGATCTTTTCTACCGCCATTGCCGTTTCCACATTTTGCGGATAGGGCATCCCGTGGGAAATAATCGTCGATTCCAGGGCAACGACAGGCTTCCCTTGTGCAACAGCCTGCGCGACTTCTTCTTTTACGTCCAGATACTTGTTCATCATTTTGCTTTTCTCCTTCTGCTCTTTTTCGCAGCTATTTTATTTTCGATCAATGCTACCGACATCAATCGATTGATCGTCTCCACACTTTCAAGCGCCACTGCCGAAGCGCCAAGGGCAAACTGTGTTGTCGCCTTCAAATCCTTTCCCGTTAGATAACTATAAGCTAATCCGGCCATAAACGCGTCGCCCGCTCCGGTCGCATTCTCCACCTTTGACGGCAAAGGAGCCATGGATAGTATCTGTTTCTGCTCACAAGCCAATACACCCTTGTGCCCTGATGAGATAAAAACGCGCTGTATTCCCGCCGCCAGAAGATTCTGCGCCGAACGATGCAGACTGGCTTCATCCGTAATCTTTACACCTGAAAGTATCTGTGCTTCCAGACGATTGGGTTTCAATGTATGCAAACGGCTCAGATACGGCCGCAATTTTTCCGCCTTAGACACCGAAACCGGATCAGCAAATAATGGCGCTGTGCAATGAGACGCAAGATAGGCAATGGAATCTGACGGAATATTCGTATCAAACAAAACGATCTGGGCATTATTCAAAAGCGTCAGATTGCTCGCCAGATACGCAGGGGTAATCTGTTCACAAATCGTCATATCCGATACGGCCGCCGCCATATCACCATCATGATCATTCAAAAACAGATAGGTCGATGTAGCCGCCCCGGGAACCTTGCGTGCATGTGATATATCAATGCCAAGCGCTTGACAGCTCGCTTCTATGCGGGAAGCATAGGTATCCTCTCCAAATGCGGTCAAAAAACGCACATCTACACCTAATAAGGCTAGGTTATGGGCAATATTGCGGCCTACGCCGCCAAGACTTACCTGTACACTGCCCGGATTGGAATCACGCGGGCGCAGTTTCTTAAATGATCGTCCGCCGATATCCATATTTACGCCTCCCACAACCGCCACATAGGCGGCGGAGCGAAGAACATATCCTTTTCCGACAATATATCCCTTCTTCATCAGATTGGATATATGAACGGCGACTGAGGAACGCGTGATCTTTGCTTTTTCCGCCAGCTCTTCTTGCGAAATCATCGGATTTTCTTCAATCCATTGCAGGATTTGTCTTTCACGTTGTGTCATAATCTTTTGCTTATATTTACACTAATGCTTATAAAACTATTTTTCGTTTCTGTCAAGCACCGGCGGCTTGGGAATGTAGTGCATATCTTGTACTTTATATACCGTCACAAATGCCTTCGGATCTTCTTTTTGCAGAAAAGCCATCAACTTTTGATATTCATTGCGATCGACAATGGTAATGATTTCATGGCGGCGACGCATTGTATATGCACCATACGATTCATAAATACTTGCGCCGCTGTGCAGATCATTCAAAATAAATTCCTTGATTGCCAGTTCCTTATCGGAAACAATACAAACTCTTCGCTTTAGTCCCATCCCGAAAATAAAATGATCCAATACCATGCCATTGAGATAGGTACCCAATACACTGATAACAACTGTCTTTGAGTCATAGACAAACGCCGATGATAAAGCAATGAAAATACCCGCTATACCGATTGATGCGCCTAAATCCATATGCAGATATCGGTTCATAACCTTGGCCACAATATCCAGCCCGCCGCTGGACGCATTCCGATTAAATAAAATGCACTGTCCCAAGCTTACCAGAAAAATATAAACCGCCGCATCCAGTATCTGATCATTGGTCAAACTTTGGAAATGTGGAAAAAGAAGCTCCAAAAGCCCTAGAAATAACGGCAATAAAACAGAGGTAAACACGGTTTTAAAGCCGAAATCCGCACCGCATGTTTTAAAGCCGACCATCAATAAGAAAATATTGAGAATAAAGGTAATCGCCGATATCGGTAACGGTATAAAATTTTGCAAAACGATGGCAAACCCGGAAATACTCGAAATTGCAGCATGTGAGGGAATCAGAAAAAAGAATACGGCTGCGGCGATAATAAAATCTGCTCCTGCCAGAATCAGTAATTCTTTTCCTGTCACTCTTTTCTCTTTCGGCATTTTTTCCATGAAGACAGCGGCCCCTTTTCTCTTTTTCAAAACGAGTATAGCATTCTTATCCTGATGATCCTAGTCGACCAGCCGGCAGAACAGACAAGGCAAATAACCAACTGTTTATATTCTTTATCATTGCAAACGGTATGCATCGGCAGCGTAAACTTTTTTATCAGTAGACAGAAATCTTATTTTCATGGACAATGTCACTAGAAATCAAAGGAGGAAAACATGCACACAATTCGTATCTTACTTTCCATGTGTCTGTTAAGCGGAATGTTAAGCACTTTGACCGGCTGCGGCGTAGATCCAAAAACCCCTTTAACCGATCAGGAATTGCAAAAACTTTTACAGACCACCGCTAAGCAAAGCGATGAGGCAAAAACGGTTACCAACGCTCAAGCCGTCCAGTCAATGCTGGAGTGGACGGGTCTGGAACAATCACAGATCGGCGAAACCGTTGCGGACCAGACAGCTCTAGCGACCAGTTTGGCAATCATTTCAACGCCGGATAGTTATGATCCGCAGGCCACATGCACAGTTGGTGAAGCACGTGAAATGAAAAAAGCGGCGGAAATCGTTCAAAAGGCGGTGATGGCAAAGCAAAAACAGCCGCTCTTCATCAACGGCATGGCACAGCCGATTTTTCCATATACAAGCGGCGCCGTAGAAAGTGGATACAGTAATGATGACAGCAACATTATCCGCTACAGTGTCTATGTCGAAACCAATTACGATACCGATGATGACGGCAAATTGGACCTGGTCAAAGCGGTTGTACAGATTCCAAGAGCCGTGATGAATGGTGATTATAAGGCAGCCACCATCTTTGAAGCTCGCCCTTACATTTCCGGCTGTTCACCGTTTTATGGCGATCTGTCCGAACTGCCGGATCAAGGAAACTTTGATATCGACAAACTCGGACAAAAAGCAGAGCCTCGCTCTTCCAAGGGAAGCAGCACAACGCAGGAAGCGGCGCATATGGCACAATCTTCAGACTGGTACTATTTTTCACCATACGAAGATATTTATGATTATGAAGATCTGGACTGGTATGACTACTATCTGGTACGCGGCTATGCCGTTGTAGAAAGTGCGGGACTGGGTACTCGAAACAGCGAAGGTTATGAAACCTGCGGTTCATTTTATGAAACCGACGCTTTTAAATGCATCATTGAGTGGCTGAATGGAAAGCGGACGGCTTATACTGATAAGACTTCCGACATCTCTATTCAGGCCGACTGGTCAAACGGTCAGATCGGCATGACCGGTCGTTCTTACGCCGGTACAACCGCTTTTGCTTTAGGGGCAACCGGCGTCGAGGGTTTAAAAACAATCGTACCGGTATCCGGTATTGCCAGTTGGTATGAATACTATAATACGCAAGGCGTCGGACTGGCTGATTTCCCCTATGATCAGCTCAGCGGTCTGGCCGTATATTGTGCCGGACGTTATCTGGATGAAGATGACTGGAGCACGATTGCGGATCGTTATGGTTCCTATCTGCATGCTCTGGAGCGGGCGCAATTGGAGCATGGCAGTGATTATAGCGACATCTTTATTGAACGTGACGCGACACTTCATCCGGAAAATTTCAAGTGCTCCGCTTTGATCGTTCATGGCTTAAATGACGAAAACGTACGCACCAAGCAATTTGAAATGATGTATAAAACATTGCAGGCGGCAAATCAGGATGTTCATCTTTTGCTGCATCAGGATGCGCATATTACGCCCGTATTACAGGCGGGGCATTGGGCAATGACCGTAAATGGAGAAACGTATGATGATCTTTTGAATCGCTGGTTCTCTCATTATCTCTATGGGCAAGATAATGGTGTCGAAAAAATGCCGGCCGTTTTGGCACAAAACAATTTTGATCATGAAAAATGGGATACATATGAGACGTGGGATACGGACTTTGCTTTGACCGTTGATACGAATGAAGCGGAAGATCAGACTATCGCTAGTGACTATGCCTGTCTTGATCCGGACATTCTTCCCGAAGCGGATATGTCTGCACGATCCACTCCCGCCAATCGTACCTGGGCCGTAACTCTTGAAGAAGATGCAACGGTTAAAGGAACGACAAAAGTACATTTCAAAGCCGCTTTAAATGAAGGCGAAGGAAGCGACAATCTGATTGTAACCGCCATGCTGGTGGATACTTCTGATGAGCCATTTCCTGCTTTTATAACTGGTGAAGACCACTATGTTCCGAAAGATACCTTGTGTCAGGATTGTTATTGGCTGGGAGCGGATATACCGAAGCTGGATGCGGTCAATCTCGCAGCGGAGCAGACAACCTTTAAGGTCATTTCAAAAGGATGGATTGATCTGTGTAATCCGAAAGCAGCCTATGCCGGTGAAACGGCAAGAGAGTCGATCAGCCCGGCTGTCGGCGAGTTTCATGATTATACCGTTTACCTGCAGCCCAATGTCTATCAGGTAAAAAAAGGACATCAACTGAAACTGATCCTGACCGCCTATGATCCCTCTGTCCGCACGGTTGAAGAATTATATGGTGTAACTTTTAAAGCCGGCAGTGTACAGATGGAAATTCCTATGGAAGCGTCTTCCCTTTCTCTAAATGCTTCTTTGCTGGGAAATTAAAATAACAACCTGTTTTAAAAAAAGTAATCGGCATTTTCCGATGCCGAAAACATTTGTTTAATTGTTTGCATATATCAGCGTAAGGCATACATCAATATTTAGAAGTCTCCTTGCACGAACATGAGATATGTTTATATCCATGCCGCGAAGGAGACTTTTTCTTATGCTGAATTTTATTCGTCATGCTTTGATGAAAGAGAAGAGTTCGTCAAACTCAGCCATAAAGCCGACACGCCATGATTCTTTTCGTAGAGCATATTGAAAGCCGTCCGACAGTATGTCATAATGTCCATGTACAATAAGTACACATGATGGGAGGTATT